>NZ_JBFTHK010000028.1:0-35830 GCF_056394205.1 Arthrobacter sp. 10T413_2
CCCTTGTGGAGGCGTCGCGCGAAGCGGACCTGCTGATTGTCGGTTCCCGTGGCTTGGGCGGCTTTACGKGGATGCTGCTGGGCTCCGTGTCCTCCCAGCTGGCTCACCACGCCCGGTGTCCGCTCCTGATCGTCCGGACAGGAGATGAAGGCTAGTTTCCTGTCCCGGACGCAGCCTATGTCTACGCTGCTAGATCGACGCGGCCTGGTTCGCCAGGGTGGCCACAAGCGAGGACATCTTGAAGCCGACCAGCACCACCGCGAGGACCGTTACGCCGATCGTGGCCCACACCGGGGCGAGCCCGCGCCGCGGCGCCACCTCGTGGACAATCACGGAACGGCCAATGACGTAGACCTCCCTGCTGAGGAACACCCACGCCCAGTGAAACGGCCTCACAACGCCGTCCTTGCGCAGCTTGTCCCAGTCCAGGTAGGCCAGGAGGGCGGAGACGCCGTACACCAGGAAGCCGCTGGCCACCAGCAGGAAGTACGGCGTTGTAAAGATGGACGCCGGATCAACGGTCTGCACCTGCCGTGCACCGACGGTCCGCAGCCGGATCACCGGGTTCCAGAACATGAGCAGAATGAGCGGCACGAGCGGCAGGGCCACGATCGTCCAGACGTACGCGTTGTAGACCGGTGTCCGGTCACTGATGCGTCTCCGGGGTTCCACCGGTCGCGGGGTCGGCCCCTGGAACTGCGGTGTGTTGAATTGCCCGKTCCAGGCCGTACCGTTCCACCATTGAAGCCGGCCCGATCCGGCAGGGTCCGGATACCAGCCAGGACCAGGGGTTGATGTGCTGGGCGGGACGGTCATGGCTGTTCATCCTTTTCCGGTGCGCGGGCGTTCTCTGTTACTGAGACAGAGCGTACATCGGGGCGGCGGTGGTAGCGAGAGGCTCGACGTGCCAACGGATCGGGAGGAGGATTAAAGGGCAATCACCATGAAGGAGGCCAGTGATGTGCTATTCGAACTACAAGGATTTCGGGCGTGATACCAGGAAGGATGCCGCACGGGAATCCGGGGAACGCCGGGAGTCCCGGCCGGAGGCAAAGGACTTCAAGTTCTGGGCCTTCCMCCGCCGCACCAAGGAATTCACCGTCGAGGCGCCGGAACACGTCGTAGACCGGTCCCGCGAGAAGGTCTAAGTCAACACGATGTAATTTAAGCGGCCGCCGAACCGCCACAGTTCGCTGTGACGGTTCGGCGGCCTTTTCAGGGCCGGCCCGGCCGGCGGAGGCCAATCGCTGCCGAGGAGCCCAGGAGGAGCCCKCCTAGTGCCAACAGAGCCCCGCCGGTGAGGCCGCTCTGCCCGTCGGGTCCGGGAATACCCTGGCCGGCCGGGGTGCCCGGTGGCGTGGCTGGTGAGGGCACGGCCCCGGGGCCGGCGCCCGATGCCGGAGCCCCGGAGGTGTCAGCCGTGACCGGGGCCGGAACGGCCCCGGTGGCCGATTGACCGGCGGCGCCCTGACCGGCGGATGGAACCGGACCGGGCGTCGGGGACGCCGGGACCTGTGCGGGCCGGGCCGTCTGCCGTTGTGACGGCGTCCCGGGTGGCGTTGGGGATGGCGCGGCGGCCGACGTCGATGGTGCCGGGGTTCTCGGCGGTGTCGAACCGGATCCCGGGGGAGCGGACGGCGGGCCCGGCGTCGKCGCGGCGGGGCAGATCTTCACCGGGATGAGGCCGGCAGGCGTGCAGGGAGCCGCCACTGCGGGCCGCGCCAGGAGGAGCGGCGACGCCGCGAGCACGAGAACCACGGCGGCTATGCGACAGGCCTTCCGGATGGAGTTCATCCTCCCCATCGTAGGGTTCCACCTCCTGCCGGCACGGAACCTCGGCCCGGTGAGTGTCGCGGTAGAACGGCGCTTCCTCTTGGCGTCGTGATCTATCCGTAGGCGATTACCCGTGGCAGGATCGGTCAATGGGGGATTTCATGGGGCTGTGCCGGGCAATTTGCTGGACCACCGCGGCGGCATTACTGATGCCGGCCACAGGCTGCGCACAAGAGCCGGGACAGGCAGCACCCGCTGTGAGCMCGCCGGCGGATTCCAGGGTCCCGGCAACGGCACCGAGCAGCTCCGCACCTGCCGGCCAGGCGTCTGCGAGCCAGGGACCAACGGGGCAAGCCCCACCCAGCMAAGCCCAACCCAGCCAATCCCCGCCTGGCCAGGCCGCCGGCGGGGCCCTGCAAATCAACACAATGCCCCTGGGCGGCAGCCGGATCGCCGTCGTAGCTAGACTGCCGATCAACGCCTACTGGGCCAGGCCCGGCCAGGAAATCAACTTCGACGCCTCATCTTCCGAGGGCGTCATCGGCAAGTATGAGTGGGACCTGGACGGAGACGGTACCTACGACACGACCACCCGGTCGCCGGTCCTCAAGCACGTCTACGCCCGGCCGTTCGAAGGCGTGATGATCCTGCGGGTCTCTAACCCGCTCGGCAGCGCCAACATCCTGAAGACCCCGGTCCACGTCGGTACTGGCCCGGGACCAGGCGGCGTCCGCCCGGTCCCGCCGACCAACGTCAAGGCCGAGGTCGTMTCCGCCGACGGCACCCAGGTGAAGGTCACGTGGGAATCGAATGACCCGACGGCTGACTCCTGGGGTGTGGCAGTGAACGGGTTCCCTGCCGGCCGCGTTTACAAGTCGGCCCGGTCCGTAACGGTCACCGACATCCAGCGTGACAAGGACGTCCTCCTGCAGGTCTTCGGCATCCCCGCCGACGGCGCCATTGGCGACCGCGCGGGAACGACCCTGCCGGCYGCGAAGTGAGGGAAGCCTCAGACGTTGGCTGATATCCCCCATGGGCCGATCTGGTCCAGAGTGTATCCGTCGGGGTATGCCACGACGTTCATCCGGCCCGGCACAAAGTCGTCCGGGGTGCCGGGCACCCTTTTGTGGACCCGGCGGTACAGTTCGATCATGGCCTGGCTGCGTTCGTGCTCGAACCCGTTGGCGATGATCTCGTGGAGGACGATGCCGGTGTCGTAGGAGCGCTTCATCGGCCGGGATTTCATCTCGCCGGTCGCCGCCAGGGTCCTCGCCGTGGAGGGGTGGCAAAGTTGCGGTAATAAGCGACGAAGAAGCCCGAATGGATTTCAGCCTTGAAATCGAAGAGGACCATGTTCCGGTAGATCCCGTACATGTCCGTACCGCTCGGGCGTGTTCGGCGGGTCGGGTGCATCAGGAGGTGTATGGGGGCTTTCTGTAGCTGCCGCAGGTTATGCCGGGGCAGGGGCGACATGGAGCTTTGCTTCGACGGAGAGCAGGTAGCTGCGCTCCTCCGCGGTCAGGAAGGTCGCCGAAGTGCCCGCAGCGAGTTCAGCGTCCCGGATTTCGACAACCATCCGGTGCAGCCTGTCCTGTAGCGGCGCCTGGGGGTCGGCCCCAAGGGTCCCGTCAAGAGAAGTGTTCTGCAGCGCTTTGGCCCAGATGGACTCGACGCGTGCGAGGGTTTCGGTGTTCCAGCGGTGCAGGTTTTTGCGGGCAGCCCTGCCGGCAACTGCCGGGATCGTGAGTCCGGCGCCGGCTAGGACGGTCGCGACCAGCTCCAGCTCATGGTAGGGGAAATCGGGCCTGACCAATATGGCCAGGAATGTCAGGTGCCGGGCCAGCAGGGAGAGACACATCTCGGCCATCACCAGGAAACCCATGATGCAGCCGGCGCCCAGCATGGAGAAACCGACACGGAACGAACGGCTCATACGCGGGACGTAGCGGAAGCAGATCACGGCAATTTCCGCGCTCATCGAACAGATGAAGAGGGTGAGCATCAGTGAGAACAGGAGGGCCGGGAAGCGGTCCTCGTAGATGCCCCAGGCGGGGGTCGTGACGGTGGGTCCCGTAAGGAAGAAGAACGCGGTTTGCAGGGTCAGCGTGAGCGTCAGAGGCACGGTACGTGTCCACCAGGACCGGCGACCGCCGGCTTCCGGGGCGATGGCGGCGAATGCGGCGAGGYGCAGATACCAGAGAGAGATAATCATCAGGGAGTTCAGGACCAGTTTGATCAGGTTCATCCCGCCCAGGGCTGTGTCCAGGGGGACATAGACAATCGGGGACATGAGCAAAGAGCCCATGGCTCCGTAGACGGCGCAGGAGAACACCAGGTCGGTCCGCTTGCGAAGCAGGGCGGGAATGCGGGCCCCGGCCAAGAGGAACAGTGCCGCGGCCATGAGGAACTGCATCATCCGAAGACCGCCCCGAAGTTGCCCGGCTCCGCGTCCGGCTGCAGGTAGGAGCGGCGGATGCGGGAGGCCAGCCGGTCGGCAAGGAGTTCGGCAGTTACCTCGAGTTCGTTGAAGAAGTCGGTGCGCTTCAGGGCCGAGACGACGCGCTCCGGGTCGAGGTCCGGGAAGAAGGTCTTGGCGTAGTCGTGCGAGAGGTCCTCCTGCTMGTGGCGGAGGATCATATGGGCGAACTCGTGCAGCACGATCTGCTGGCKGTGCACCTCCGATGCCGCCTTGGCGTGGAGGATAAGATCMAGGTCGTCGAGTCCGAACCACAAGCCGCAGACCTTGTCGGTGGGGGTGTTGTCGATCGGCTTGATGACAATCGGACGTCCCMGCTCGGCTTCCAGGTGGGCCTGGATGGAGCGCATGGAKACGGGCTCGGTCAGTTGCAGGCGGCCTTCGGCAGTTCGCGCCCGCTCTCGGGCGACGCTGTAGTCCATGTCGAACGAGTCCTCGAAGTAGTCGAATGCGGCCTGGAGCACCCCTGCTCCAGAGGAGGAGCGTATCAGCCCTGCTCAGGGCCCTGCGAAACTTCGGGAGTGGCGTCAGTCCCGGCCGGCTGCAAGTCAATGAGGTCCCTGATCTGGAGCAGCGTCTCGGCCGACAGKCCTCCGAGCTKTCTTGCAGCGAAGTTGCGGACCCTGCTGGGACGGGTTGGGGCGCCTGGGGCTTCCGCCGCAGGAGGGCCAGTCAGAATGAATAGCCCGCAAATGTCCCTTCGGGGAATTACGGCAAGAAGAAACCCCGCCTCACGTGGCTGGAAGCCAGTGAAGACGGGGTTTCTCGTTGGTGCACCCCCCGGGACTCGAACCCGGAACCCATTGATTAAGAGTCAATTGCTCTGCCAGTTGAGCTAGAGGTGCATCTGTTGTTCTTGTTCGCCGGGGCTTTTTCTTTCCCCGTTGTTCTCCGCAACGACATGAAACTCTACACGAGTTTGGCTGCGGTGTGAAATCGAGGCGCGGGGGAGGGCCCGCGTTAGCCGCGAAGGTTCAAAATCAGCGCAAAATCAGGGTTTTCGCCGTTGCTGAGGAGCCACAGGCGGCCGTCGGGGGCGAGTGAAACGTTCCGGATCCGGCCGTACTTTCCTGTGAAATAGCTCACAGGATCCCCGGCGAATTCGCCCTTGAGGGGAACGGCCCACAGCCTTTGCCCGCGCAGGGCGCCCAGGTAGGCGGTGTTGCCGACAATTTCGAGCCCGCTGGGCGAGGAATCCGCCGTCGACGGCCACACGACTTTGGCGTCCAGGAAGCCGGTGCGGTGCGGGGCGCCGGTGACGTCCGGCCAGCCGTAGTTGCCGCCGGGCACGATCAGGTTGAGCTCGTCGTTGACGTCGGGGCCGAATTCGCTGGCCCACAGCCTGCCCGCGCCGTCCCAGGCAAGTCCTTGCACGTTCCGGTGGCCCAGGCTGTAGACCGGGTTCTCGCCGAAAGGGTTTCCAGGCGCCGGCCGGCCATCGGCCGTGAGCCGGAGGATCTTCCCGCCGAGGGCCTTGCTGTCCTGTGGCTGCTCCCGGCGCTGCGAATCGCCGGTTCCCACGTACAGAAAGCCGTCGGGACCGAAGCGGATCCGTCCGCCATTGTGCGTGCCAGCCTTCGGTATCCCCGTGAAAACAGTCTCCAGGGCGCCCAGTTCCCACCGCCCGCCGCGGTCCTCGAGCCGCATCCGGACGATTCTGTTGTCTTCGGCCGCGGTGAAATATGCGTAAAGGTAGTGGTCCGTCGCGAAGTCAGGGGACAGGGCGAGGCCCAGGAGGCCGCCTTCGCCGCCGGGTACGACGCCGGGCACCTTGCCGAGGGTGCCCAGTTGTCCGTCGTTGATGGTTCGTAGCAGGGCGGAGTCGCGTTCGGAGACGACGGCGGTGCCGTCCGGCAGGTAGACCGTGGACCACGGCAACTGCAGGCCGTCAATCCGCTCCGCCACCGTGGGCTCACCCGCCGTCCCCGGCGCGCCCGTGGCGGGCGCGCCCGTGGCAGGGCCKCCCCCTTGCGGGGGCGTGGGCGAGGAGGCACCGCCGCCGCCGGTGCAGGCGCCTAAGACAACCAAGGCAACGGCGAGGGCGGTGGCCTTGAATACGGAATGGCGGAGCAGCAAGGCGAAAGTTGTAGGAACCAGGCCGACTGCTACTGGCGCGTCCGGCGGGGCGGCCGGAAGCCGGCGGCTTCGGCGTGCGCTGCGGAGACGAACCACACTTCTGCCCGGGCTTCTTCGTACGCCGGGCTGGAGTCTTCGTAGTACGTCATCGACSATGCGTTGCCCTTGACGGTGAAGCCTTCCGGTCCGCTGCCGTCGGCCGCCGGGGCCGCCGATCCCTCGCCGTAGGGCTGGTCAGTAGCGAGGTGGCCCGTGGGCTCGGTCGTGTGGCTTGCGGAAGCCTCCGTTGCGGCGGACGAGGCCGCCATCTGGGTGGTTTCCGCATCGGCAAGGKGCACTGCAGCTGGCGCTGCTCCTGTCACAGCGCCGGGCGCCTCGGGCATCGCTGCGGCGGCAGCGCCAGTGGCATTCGCAGCACCGGGGGCAGCGTTGCCGGCAGTGACGTTGACACCTTCGTTGTCGGCCGCCTCCGCGGCTGCCRTCTCGGCTCCGGGCAGTGTCGGCGAGTGGGGCTCGGTGTATTCGGGATGGTGCACCGGAGGCCCGGCAGCAGCCGCCGGTTCGGCCGCTGTCGGAGTTTCGGCGGCAACTMCTGGAACGTGCGCAGCGTGGGCCGGTTCATGGTGGGTCGTGGCCGCATGCGCATCGGCCGGTGCGGTCTCGGACCACTGGGTCTCCCACTCGGCGTTGTCCGCAGCGCCCGGGGCTTCCGGCGCGGCTGCCGCGGCCGTGGCTGCGCCCGCGGCCGGTTCGATCGTCGGGGGCGCTGCCGGTTYGGGAGCGGGAGTCATCTTCTCTGCACTGGCCTGCGGCGCAGGGGTCTCCGGTGCAGCCGTCTCCGCCGGCGGCGCCATCGCACCGCCCGCCGGTCCGGCACCCGCCGTCGTCGCCCCGGCTGCCGTCGAACCGGTCGGCGAGCCGGAAGAGCTGCCGGTGCTGGTGGTTCCGGCGGAACCTGCGCCCGGGCGGCTCTTATTGCGGTTGAGCACGGCCCAGACCACAGCGACCACCACGATGATGACGACGAGCCAGACAATCCAGTCCATAGCAGAGCCTTTCAGTCCATATTCAGTCCATGAGATTCAGTCGATGAGTTTCAGTACATGAGGCACGGTTGCCGATGCTTGACGGTACGTCCGGGCCAAGCCGGCTGTCCACCCTTCCCGGGGCCGACGCGGCCGCCTCCCGGGACGGGTGGGACGGCCCMGTGAGCTGGCCGGAAACCGAAAACGACCCGGGCCCGCCGTGTAGCCTCGCCTCATGGATTTCAAGCGACTGCGGATTCTGCGCGAACTCGCCGACCGCGGCACKGTAGGCGCCACCGCCGAGGCCATGAAAGTGACGCCGTCGGCTGTGTCTCAACAGCTCAAAACCCTGCAGGAAGAACTGGGCGTGGTTCTGGTGGAGAAGTCCSGCAGGGGAGTGCGGCTCACCGAGGCCGGCCTGGCCATGGCCGGCGCCGCTGCCGAGGTGTCCACCGCCATGGCGCGGGCCGAGGCAACCATCGACACCTACCGGCGGGGCTGGCAGACGCGGGTTGTGGCAGCCTTTTTTCCCAGCGCCGCGGAGATGTTCCTCCCGGGCCTCCTGCACCGGGTCAAGGCCATCGAGGGCCTCCGCTTCGAAGCGCACTTCGAGGATCCCGGCGTTGCCGGGTTCGCCGGGCTGACCGCGGACTACGACATCGTCCTGGCCCACAGCGTMGACGGTCCCGAAGTCTTCGGCGGCCAGGGCCTGGCCGTGGTGCCGCTGCTGGAGGAACCCCTGGACGTGGCCCTGCCCGCAGGGCACGCGCTGGCTGGCAAGGCCTCGCTGTGCGCCGAGGACGTCGTCGGCTTCCCCTGGATGGGCGTTCCCGAGGGCTTTCCCTTCGATACCGTGCTGCGCCAGATTGAGCTGCGGGCCGGCTCGCAGGCTGTCCGCGCCCAGCAGTTCCCCGATCTGCGCGTGCTCGAAGCCCTTGTCAGCGCTGGCCACGGGGTGAGCCTGTTGCCGCGGTACACGGCTGTGAGCAACCAGGACCGCGGATTCGTCCTGCGCCCGCTCGAAGGCGTAAAGGCCAACCGMAKCATTGTGGCCCTCGCCCGTCCCGATGTCGCGGCCCGGACCACCATTCAGCAGGTCCTGGCGATGCTGAAGGCCGAGGCCCAGGCTGTCGCCGAAGCTCCGCAACTGCGTGACGCGGCTCACCGAATCCGCGGCCAAGCGGCCGCGGATTTCATCATGTGAGATGAGAGTCCACTATTTGATTGARATATTCCCGGTTTTCCGCTTAACGCTCCCTCATGGGGTCGTTGGGGTCTATGGCAGACCCCTAGACTTTGAGCCATGAGTCAGGACACCCAAACAGCAACAGACACCAAGCCGGACATCAAGCCCCGCAGCCGGGTCGTTACCGATGGAATCCACGCTGCGCCCGCGCGCGGCATGTTCCGTGCGGTCGGCATGGGCGATGACGATTTCGCCAAGCCCCAGATCGGTGTGGCGAGTTCGTGGAACGAGATCACTCCCTGCAACCTTTCGTTGAACCGGCTCGCCCAGGGCGCCAAGGAAGGCGTCCACGCCGGCGGGGGGTTCCCGATGCAGTTCGGCACCATTTCCGTCTCCKACGGCATCTCCATGGGGCATGAGGGCATGCACTTCTCCCTCGTCTCCCKCGAAGTCATTGCCGACTCCGTCGAGACCGTCATGCAGGCCGAACGGATCGACGGCTCCGTCCTGCTGGCCGGGTGCGACAAGTCCCTGCCCGGCATGCTGATGGCCGCGGCCCGCCTGGACCTCGCAGCCGTGTTCCTCTACGCCGGCTCGATCATGCCCGGCTGGGTCAAGCTCGAGGACGGCTCCGAAAAGGAAGTCACCCTGATCGACGCGTTCGAGGCCGTCGGTGCCTGCGCCGCCGGGAAGATGAGCCGCGAGGACCTGGACCGCATCGAAAAGGCCATCTGCCCGGGCGAAGGCGCCTGCGGCGGCATGTACACCGCCAACACGATGGCGTGCATCGGCGAGGCCCTGGGCATGTCCCTGCCCGGCTCGGCCGCGCCGCCCTCCGCGGACCGCCGCCGCGACGCCTTCGCGCACAAGTCCGGCGAAGCCGTGGTCAACCTCCTGCGCCTGGGTATCACCGCCCGGGACATCATGACCAAGAAGGCCTTCGAGAACGCGATCGCCGTCACCATGGCCTTCGGCGGGTCCACCAACGCCGTGCTGCACCTGCTCGCCATCGCCCGCGAAGCCGAGGTCGAGCTGACCCTGGACGACTTCAACCGGATCGGCGACAAGATCCCGCACCTGGGCGACCTCAAGCCGTTCGGCCGTTACGTGATGACCGACGTCGACAAGATCGGCGGCGTGCCGGTCATCATGAGGGCCCTGCTCGACGCCGGCCTGCTGCACGGTGACTGCCTCACCGTGACCGGCAAGACCGTCGCGGAAAACCTCGCCGCGATCAACCCGCCGGACCCGGACGGCAAAGTGCTCCGCGCCATGGACAACCCGATCCACAAGACCGGCGGCATCACCATCCTGCACGGCTCGATGGCCCCCGAGGGCGCCGTCGTCAAGAGCGCCGGCTTCGACGCGGACGTCTTCGAAGGCACCGCCCGCGTGTTCGAGCGCGAGCAGGGCGCCCTGGACGCGCTGGACAAGGGCGAGATCCACAAGGGCGACGTCGTCGTCATCCGCTACGAAGGACCCAAGGGCGGCCCCGGCATGCGCGAGATGCTCGCCATCACCGGCGCCATCAAGGGCGCGGGCCTGGGCAAGGATGTCCTGCTGCTCACCGACGGTCGCTTCTCCGGCGGCACCACGGGCCTGTGCATCGGCCACGTCGCACCGGAAGCCGTCKACGGCGGCCCAATCGCGTTCGTCAAGGACGGCGACCGGATCCGGGTCGACATCGCGGCCCGCACGTTCGACCTCCTGGTCGACGAGTCCGAGCTCGAGTCCCGCAAGGTCGGCTGGGAACCCCTGCCGGCCAAGTTCACCAAGGGCGTCCTCGCGAAGTACGCCAAGCTCGTCCACAGCGCCTCCACCGGCGCGTACTGCGGGTAATGCCTACCCTGGGTGGACGGCGCTGAGCGCCGTCCACCCAGGGGCCCTCGGMATTCCCCTTATTAAGCCATGCCGCCCAAGGTGGCCGGCTCGCCCGTCGGCGCCCCGGGCCAGGGAAGGTCGAGCGACCAACCAGTGGACAGCGTTGTCCATATAGTGAGACAGGTGCCCGGCTCGTTGACACTTGTCTCACTCAGAGGGAAAACTGAACGCATGATCGAGATCGTTACCGCCGGTGCATCCGTCGTCGTACTTACCAAGCGCGTGGCTGACTAGCCCKACTGGTAACGAACCGTCACGCGCAACCCCTCGAAGAGCCACTCGGCTGAGGGGTTTTTTTATTTCCCGCAGCACCAGCACTACGTAAGACCCAAGAAGTTCCACGATCACCGAAGATCCACAAAGGAAGAGTCCGATGAGCAAAGGATCKCCGATCAGCCCCTCGCTGATGGCCACAAAGTCCGCTGGAGCCCACAAGGCTCCGGATCGCGTCGAACGTCCGGCTGACGCCGGCGTCGACACTGCTGCCGTCTCTCCTGTCCTCGGACCGAACAACGTCGTACCCCCGACTGTTATGACCGGTTCGCAARCAATTGTCCGCTCGCTCGAAGAACTCGGCGTCCAGGACATTTTCGGTTTGCCCGGTGGCGCGATCCTGCCCACCTATGACCCCTTGATGGCCTCCAAAATGAACCACGTTCTGGTCCGTCACGAACAGGGAGCCGGCCACGCCGCGCAAGGCTACGCCATGGTCACCGGACGGGTTGGCGTCTGCATCGCCACCTCGGGCCCGGGYGCCACCAACCTCGTCACCGCCATCATGGATGCCCACATGGACTCCGTGCCGATGGTGGCGATCACCGGCCAGGTGTCCAGCGGGGTGATCGGCACCGACGCATTCCAGGAAGCGGACATCGTCGGGATCACCATGCCGATCACGAAGCACTCCTTTCTGGTCACCGACCCCAACGACATCCCGCACGTCATGGCCGAGGCCTTCCACCTGGCCTCCACCGGACGCCCGGGACCCGTTCTCGTCGACGTTGCCAAGGACGCCCAGCAGGGCCAGATGACGTTCTCCTGGCCGCCCAAGATCGATCTGCCGGGCTACCGGCCGGTGCTGCGCGGCCACAGCAAGCAGGTCCGCGAGGCCGCCCGGCTCATCACCGCCGCCAGCAAGCCCGTGCTCTATGTCGGCGGCGGTGTGGTCAAGGCCCACGCCTCGGCCGAACTGCGCGAACTGGCCGAGCTGACCGGCGCACCCGTGGTGACCACCCTGATGGCCCGCGGTGTGTTCCCGGACTCGCACCCGCAGCACGTTGGCATGCCGGGCATGCACGGCACCGTTTCCGCCGTGACCGCCCTGCAGCAGTCCGACCTCCTGATCACCCTCGGCGCACGGTTCGATGACCGCGTGACCGGCGTCCTGAAGTCCTTCGCCCCGAACGCCAAGGTCATCCACGCAGACATCGATCCGGCGGAGATCTCCAAGAACCGCACGGCCGACGTCCCGATCGTTGGCTCGGTCAAGGAGATCATTCCGGAACTGAGCGAGGCCCTGCGCACGCAGTTCGAAGCATTCGGCACCCCGGATCTGACCAACTGGTGGGCATTCCTGAACAACCTTAAGGAAACCTACCCGCTCGGCTGGACCGAACCCGAGGACGGCCTCAGCGCCCCGCAACGCGTGATCGAACGCATCGGTGCCCTGACCGKACCCGAGGGCGTATACGTCGCCGGCGTCGGTCAGCACCAKATGTGGGCCTCGCAGTTCATTAAGTACGAACGCCCGCACGCCTGGCTGAACTCCGGCGGCGCCGGCACCATGGGCTACGCCGTGCCGGCGGCCATGGGCGCCAAGGTGGGTGAACCGGACCGCGTGGTCTGGGCGATCGACGGCKACGGCTGCTTCCAGATGACCAACCAGGAACTGGCCACCTGCGCGATCAACAAGATCCCGATCAAGGTTGCCATCATCAACAACTCCTCCCTGGGCATGGTCCGGCAGTGGCAGACCCTCTTCTACGAGGGGCGCTACTCCAACACCGACCTCAACACCGGCCATGACACGATCCGCATTCCGGACTTCGTCAAGCTGGCGGACGCCTACGGCTGTGCTGCCTTCCGCTGCGAACGCGACGAGGACATCGACGCCACCATCCAGAAGGCCCTGGAGATCAATGACCGCCCCGTGGTCATCKACTTCGTCGTGAGCCCCAACTCGATGGTGTGGCCGATGGTCCCCTCGGGGGTCAGCAACGACCAGATCCAGGTTGCCCGCAACATGACCCCGGAATGGGAAGAGGAGGACTGAACATGACCCGCCACACATTGTCCGTTCTGGTCGAAGACAAGCCCGGTGTGCTGACCCGCGTCGCCAGCCTCTTCGCCCGCCGGGCCTTCAACATCAATTCCCTGGCCGTCGGCCCCACCGAGGTCCCGGGCATGTCCCGGATGACCGTCGTGGTCGACGCCGACGGCGAGCTGATCGAACAGGTCACCAAGCAGCTGAACAAGCTGGTCAACGTGATCAAGATCGTCGAGCTCACCTCAGAATCTTCCGTACAGCGCGACCACATCCTRGTCAAGGTACGTGCGGATGCCGCAACACGCCTGCAGGTCACCCAGGCTGCAGACCTGTTCCGCGCTTCAGTGGTCGACGTCTCCACAGAGTCGGTGGTCATTGAGGCAACGGGCCACCCCGAGAAGCTCACGGCACTCCTGTCAGTGCTTGAGCCCTTCGGCATCCGCGAAATCGTGCAGTCCGGCACCTTGGCCGTTGGGCGGGGATCCCGCTCCATGAGTGACAGGGCCTTGCGCAGCGCGTAAGCAAGTAACGGCGCAGGCAGCTGCCTGGCCGAGCGTTGCGTCCCAAACCGCAGCACCACAGACAACATCGAAAAACCACTCAAGAGGAGTTACGCAAGTGACTGAAATGTTCTACGACGACGACGCAGACCTGTCGATCATCCAGGGTCGCAAGGTTGCCATTGTCGGCTACGGCTCCCAGGGCCACGCCCACGCGCTGAACCTGCGCGATTCCGGCGTCGAGGTTGCCATCGCGCTCAAGGAAGGCTCGAAGTCCATCGCCAAGGCCGAGGACGCAGGCTTCACTGTCAAGAACGTCGCCGACGCCGCCGAATGGGCCGACGTCATCATGATCCTGGCGCCGGACCAGTACCAGCGCTCGATCTACAACGACTCCATCAAGGACAAGCTGACCCCGGGCAAGGCCCTGGCCTTCGCCCACGGCTTCAACATCCGCTTCGGCTACATCAAGGCACCGGAGGGCGTTGACGTCATCCTGATCGCCCCGAAGGCTCCCGGCCACACCGTGCGCCGCGAGTTCGAGGMCGGCCGCGGCATCCCGGACATCATCGCCGTTGAGCAGGACGCCACCGGTTCGGCCTGGGAGCTGGCCAAGTCCTACGCCAAGGCCATTGGCGGCACCCGCGCCGGCGTCATCAAGACCACCTTCACCGAAGAGACCGAAACGGACCTCTTCGGCGAGCAGGCCGTCCTCTGCGGCGGCGTGTCCCAGCTGGTCCAGTACGGCTTCGAGACCCTGACCGAGGCCGGCTACCAGCCGCAGATTGCCTACTTCGAGGTACTTCACGAGCTCAAGCTCATCGTTGACCTCATGTGGGAAGGCGGCATCGCCAAGCAGCGTTGGTCCGTCTCGGACACCGCAGAGTACGGCGACTACGTCTCCGGCCCGCGCGTCATCACCCCCGAGGTGAAGGAGAACATGAAGGCAGTCCTGAAGGACATCCAGGACGGCGCCTTCGCCAAGCGCTTCATCGACGACCAGGACGCCGGCGCTCCCGAGTTCAAGGCGCTGCGTGCCAAGGCTGAGCAGCACCCGATCGAGGCCGTAGGCCGCGAACTGCGGTCCCTGTTCGCCTGGCAGCAGCAGGACGCGGACTACGTCGAAGGTTCAGCAGCCCGCTAAACCGCGGCCCGCTAAATATTGCCCGGCAGGGGAGCCGGACACCTTTTCCTGGGGGTCCGGCTTCCCTGCTGTCCAGCACCATCCGTCTCACCAGCACCACCTGATTCACCAAAATCCCCACCAGATACACAAGAGAGCTAAAGAGGTCACCGGTGACAAGCACCAAACCTGTCGTACTCCTCGCTGAGGAACTTTCGCCCGCCACAGTCGAGGCCCTCGGCCCGGACTTTGAAATCCGCCAGACTGACGGCTCCGACCGTTCCCAGCTGCTCTCCGCGATCGCCGACGTCGACGCGATCCTGGTCCGCTCCGCCACCCAGGTGGACGCCGAGGCCATCGCCGCCGCCAAGAACCTCAAGGTGATCGCCCGCGCCGGCGTGGGCCTGGACAACGTGGACATCAAGGCCGCCACGCAGGCCGGCGTCATGGTGGTCAACGCGCCGACCTCCAACATCGTCTCCGCCGCCGAACTGACGGTCGGGCACATCCTGAGCCTCGCCCGCCACATTCCGCAGGCCAGCTCCGCGCTCAAGGACGGGGAGTGGAAACGGTCCAAGTACACCGGCATCGAACTCTTCGAAAAGAAGATCGGCATCATCGGCCTCGGCCGGATCGGCGCCCTGGTGGCCGCGCGCCTGAAGGGCTTCGACACCAAGATCCTCGCGTACGACCCCTACATCACCTCCGCCCGGGCCGCMCAGCTCGGCGTCCAGCTGGTGACCCTCGATGAGCTCCTCGCGCAGTCGGACTTCATCACCATCCACATGCCCAAGACCCCGGAGACCGTCGGCATGCTCGGCGCCGACGCCTTCAAGAAAATGAAGAGCACGGCGTACGTCGTCAACGTCGCCCGTGGCGGCCTGGTGGACGAGGAAGCCCTCTACACCGCGCTCCAGGCCGGCGACATCGCCGGTGCCGGCGTCGACGTCTTCAACAAGGAGCCCAGCACCGACCTGCCCTTCTTCAAGCTCGACAACGTCGTGGTGACCCCGCACCTGGGGGCCTCCACCGACGAGGCCCAGGAGAAGGCCGGCGTCTCCGTCGCCAAGTCCGTCCGCCTCGCGCTGGCCGGCGAACTGGTCCCGGACGCCGTCAACGTCGCCGGCGGCGTCATCGCCCCGGACGTCCGCCCCGGCATCCCGCTGATGGAAAAGCTCGGCCGCATCTTCACCGCGCTGACCCACGCCTCCCTCACACAGTTCGACGTCGAGGTGGCCGGCGAGATCTCCTCCCTCGACGTCAAGGTCCTGGAACTCGCGGCCCTCAAGGGGATTTTCGCCGACGTCGTGACMGAGCAGGTCTCCTACGTCAACGCCCCGGTGATCGCCGAACAGCGCGGCATCAACGTCCGGCTCATCACGACGCCGGACACCGAGTCCTACCGCAACGTGCTGACCCTGCGCGGTGCCCTCAGCGACGGCAGCCAGATCTCCGTCGCGGGAACCCTCACCGGCCCGAAGCAGATCCAGAAGCTCGTGGGCGTCAACGGCTACGAGGTGGAGATCCCGATCAGTGAGCACCTCGTGGTGGTGGCCTACTCGGACCGCCCCGGCGTGATCGGCACCATCGGCCACATCCTGGGCATGAACAACATCAACATCGCCGGCATGCAGGTGGCACGCCAGACAGAGGGCGGCCAGGTGCTCGCCCTGCTGACCATCGACAGCTCCGTTCCCCAGCAGGTCCTTGACGCGATCAAGGCCGGGATCGGCGCTGACATGGTTCGCGAGGTTGACCTCGAGGACTGAAATCCTCCCCGCAGGGCGCCGGCGGCGGCTTGAGAGCCGCCGGCGTCCGTGAGCGGGCGGCCGGTCTGCRTACAATKGCTAGGACCGAATTTCGGGTCTTGGCCGGCAGACCGGCCTTTACTTTTGCACGCCCGGCACGGGACGCCTTCAATTCCGCAGGAAATGAACTGCGGCGTGCGCACGCAATCCAGCTYTCAGGAGCCCAATGAACGCCGTCCAGAGGTTCATCAGAAGCAGAGTGCTTCTGCTGACCGCGTCCATTTTGATCGTGGCCATGTGCCTGTCAGTCCTCGTCCAGGGTCAGTCCCAGGCGGCGCTGAGCAGGACCGTKGACCAAAACTCCCGGGGGCTCTACGACGTCCTGGTCCAGGCCAAGGCCGGTGGCAACGGCGGCCTGATGCAGCCGGACATCGCCACCGGGCAGGGCGGCATCAGCTTCGACCAGCTGGACGCGATCCGGAAGCTCTCCGGCACGTCGGTGGCCGCGCCCATCAGCCTGGTCTMGCGCGTCACCCAGAACCTCGAGGCGCCCCGGCTGGACGCCACGGACTACCTCGGCTTCAACGCGGGCCTCGCCGGCACCGCCGGGGACCCGACCGCCACGGACCCGAGCAAATGGCCGGCCGCGCAATCCGTCCTGAGCGACACCCCGAAKAAATACCGCCTTACCGCCAGCGCCGTCAGCTCCGACGGCCACTCAGACCAGACCCTCTTCAAGACCACGGCCGAAGGAACCCTCGGCAAGGCCAAGCTCGTCGAAGAGCAGGTGGCCGGTGGCAAGAACGTCCGAATCCAGGGCCCGGCCGGCGAAACCGGCATCAAGTTCCCCACCCCCGCCGGCGGCTCCGAGCACAACCTCTTCAACCTCTCTGTCTCCCTGCCCATGGCGCCGCAGGTGACCGAGTCCGTGGTCGCCGTCGACCCCGTCTCCGAACGCGCCCTGCTCGGCACGGCCGGTGACTTCCTGGCTCCGCTGGAGAAGGCCCCGCCCGCGGATGCCCGCAACGCCGGCGCGATCGGCCGCCACTTCGAGAGCCTCTTCACCAACGGCATCAGCATGGACGAGCTTAAGGAAGGCCCCGACTTCCTCGGCGTCAAGCTCAAGTACTGGGCCCCGCTGATGACCCAGTACCAGCAGGCCAAGCGCGACGGCCAGCTCACCGCCGATTCGCAGGCCATTCCGCTGATCGTGCGCACCGGCACCGCCCTGGACCTGAAGTACTCGGTCAAGATCGAGGAGATCGACGACTCCGGCAACGTCACCAAGGACGTCGGCACCGTGACCCGCTCGCTGGACAAGGACTACCTCCCGTTCGTCTCCAAGTCCCCGTTCGCCCTCGCCTGGCCCGGGTCCAAGGACCTCACCCAGCTCATGGGCGATACCGCAGCATTCAGCCAGGGCCTCTACGACCCGGCCACCTGGACCACCAACTTCGCCGCTGCCCCCAAGTACAAAGACGGTGAAACCGCCGCCAACGGCGCCGTGGACAAGAGCGCCATGCCCGGCGACTGGGTCACCGTGAACCGGCTCCCGGACAAGGCCGCCAACGGCGAGGCCGTCGACCAGACCCAGCGCGATCCCGTCGACGAGCGCTCCTACCGGGAGAACCTCGAGACCGGCAAGAAGCTCGCCACCCCGCTGGCCATGGTCTACGGCACGTTCGACCCCTCGGCGGTCAAGGAAGCTGCCGGCGACGTCAACCGGCTGCCCCTGGGCGGCTACGACCCCGCGCCGTTCACCCTGACCAAGGACGCGGCCGGCAACCAGACCAGCACCGAACTCAAGCCGTCCCTGAGCGCCACGGGCCTGGTCAGCCAGTCCGCCGGCGCCATCACCGACTACTACGGCCTCGCCGCCGCCCGCGGGTACGACGCCAACGCCAACGTGATCGACGCCGTCCGCGTCCGGGCTAAGGTCCCGGGCAGCTGGAAGCAGGCGCAGCCCGAGGTGGAGAAGCTCGCCAACKAGATCCGCGACATGGGCCTGGAGGCCACCGTCGTGGCCGGTTCCGCCCGCGAAGACGCCAGCATCGCCGTTCCCGGCTACTCCAAGGACGACGCCGGCAAGGAATCGCCTCTGGGCACCGTGCAGCAGTCGTGGGTCCGCCAAAACGCCGCGGACGCCGTCTCCGGCTCCCTGACCACCACGAACCTGACCCTGCTGTTCCTGACCCTGTGCGGTGCCGCCCTGCTCACCGGCGCCTCCACCGTCAGCTACGTGCGCAAACGGCRCAGCGAGGCCGGCACCTTGCGTGCCATGGGCTGGACGCAACGCAGGATCCGTTCCTGGGTGCTGGCCGAATTCGGCGTCGGAGCGGGCCTGCTGGCCGTCGTCGGGATCGCCCTGAGCCTGATCACCTGGAGCGCGGCCACCGCGATCGTCTCGGCCTCGGTCCTGGCGTTGTACGTGGGCGCCGCCTTCTTCGCCGCGCAGCAGCTGCGCCACCGCGAGGAAGTGGACCAGGAGCCGCAGCACGATGAGCKGCTCATAGCGATTGATTCMCCGCTGACCTTCGCCAACCGGCAGCTGAGCACCAACAAGTTCAACACCATCGCGCTGGCTGTTGCCGTCGGTGTTTTCGCCGCCGCCGTAGGCGGACTGGTCGCCCTCCTGATCGACATTCCCCGGGCCGCCGGCGCCAGCGCGCTGGGCGGGCTGGCCGCTGCCAGCATCGCGCTCCCAAGCATCATCCTGGCCTTGTCCGGCGTGGCCGTCGGCCTGGTCCTGACCATGGTCACCGGGCGGTTCGAGCTGCAGGCCAAGCGCCAGTACCTCGGCACGCTGCGGGCCATGGGCTGGAACCCGGACATGCTGGGCCAGGTCCGCTTCTTCGAAAATGCCATGGTGGGAACCGTCGCGTTGCCGCTGGGTATTGTGGGCGCCCTCGGCATCGGCCTCCTCCTCGCCCCCTATGCCGCACTGTGGGCCGCTCTCGCCGGCCTTGTGGCTGTACTTTGCTGGATTCCGATTGCAACGAAAGTGGTCCAATGACTAACGAGCTGAACCTTGACCGGGAGGCACACGACCGGATGACCGCCAGCACCCGTCGCGGTGCGCACAAGACCCGCGCCAACACGATCGTGAAGGCCACGGACCACGCCACCCCGCTGGAACTGAGCAACATCACCATCCACTACGGCGGCGGCAAGGGCGGTGCCGAGCCCGTCAACGTCGTGGACGACTTCAACATGACGCTGCACGCCGGCGAGATGCACTGCGTCGCCGGCCGCTCCGGCTCCGGCAAGACCAGCATCCTGACCGTCGGCGCGGGCCTGACCCTGCCGACGTCGGGCCGGGTGTTCTGGGAAGGCGACTCGCTCGAGACCATGGGCGACGACGAGATCGCCGACCGCCGCCGGGCCCTGATCGGCTACGTCGACCAGGGCGGCGCCCTGATCGACGGGATGAGCGCACTCGAGAACGTCCTGCTGCCGGCCGTGCCGGACGGCGAGGTGGAGAAGCGCCGTGACATGGCCAAGGACCTCCTGGACCTCGTGGGCCTGGGCCGGCGCATGCGCCACCGCCCGGCGCAGCTCTCCGGCGGTGAGCGCCAGCGCGTGGCGATCGCCCGCGCCCTCATCCTTGGCACCCGCGTCCTGGTGGTCGATGAGCCGACGGCCAGCCTCGACCGTGCCGCGGCCAACCGCATCATCAGCATCCTCAAGGACACGACGTCGGACGGCATTGCCGTGCTGGTGGCTTCACATGACCACGAACTGGTCCGCCAGAGCGATACCCTGACCGAACTGATCTAGATTTAGACCGTGACTTCCTCTGAAAAAACCCCGTTCTACATCACCACGRCCATCACGTACCCCAACGGGGTGCCGCATATCGGCCACGCCTACGAGTACATCGCCACCGATGCGATGGCCCGCTTCAAGCGACTGGACGGGTTCGACGTCTTCTTCCTGACCGGAACTGACGAGCACGGCATGAAGATCGCCCAGGCTGCCGAGAAGGAAGGCGTCACGCCCAAGKAGTTGGTGGACCGKAACGCCGAGATCTACAAGGCGGCCCACGCCGCCCTGGGGATCTCCTACGACCGCTTCATCCGCACCACTGACGCCGACCACTACGCGGCATCGCAGGCCATCTGGAAGAAGATGGAAGCCAACGGGGACATCTACCTGTCCAAGTACGAAGGCTGGTACTCCGTCCGCGACGAGGCGTACTACGGCGAGGACGAGACCGTTCTCAAAGATGACGGACTCCGCTACTCCCGCGAAACCGATACCGCGGTGACGTGGACGGCCGAGGAAAGCTACTTCTTCCGGCTCTCGGCCTACCAGGACAAGCTGCTGGCGCTCTACGAGGCGCACCCGGAATTCGGCGCACCCCAGTCACGGTTCAACGAGGTCATCAGCTTCGTCAAGCGCGGCCTGGAGGACCTGTCCATCAGCCGCACGACCTTCGACTGGGGCGTCCCGGTGCCCGGCAACGACAACCACGTCATGTACGTGTGGGTCGACGCGCTCACTAACTACCTCACCGGCGTCGGCTACCCCGACATCGAATCGGAATCCTTCAGGAAGTACTGGCCGGCCGATGTCCACGTGATCGGCAAGGACATTTCCCGGTTCCACGCCATCTACTGGCCGGCCTTCCTCATGAGCGCCGGGCTGGAGCTGCCCAAGCGCATCATGATCCACGGCTTCCTGCACAACAACGGCGTCAAGATGTCCAAGTCCCTCGGCAACGTGGTGGCGCCGGCGGACTTCGTCGCCCAGTACGGGCTGGACCAGGTGCGGTTCTTCTTCCTGCGCGAGGTCCCGTTCGGCGCGGACGGCAACTACAACCACGAGGCCATCGTGGGCCGGATGAACTCGGACCTGGCCAACAACTTCGGCAACCTGGCGCAGCGGTCGCTGTCCATGGTGGCCAAGAACTGCGAGGGCCGCGTGCCGGCGCCGGGCGGTTTCTCCGCCGAGGACACCGCGCTGCTGGACCAGGCCAACGCMCTGCTGGACACCGTCCGGGCCGCGTTCGAGAAGCAGGAGTTCAGCCGCGCGCTGGAAGCCATCTGGGCTGTACTGGGCGACACCAACGCCTACTTCGCCGAACAGGCCCCGTGGGTGCTGCGCAAGACCGACGTCGAGCGCATGAACACGGTCCTGTACGTGACGCTTGAGGTGCTGCGGATCGTGTCTATCCTGGCCCAGCCGGTCATGCCGACGGCGACGGCGGCCATCCTGGACACGCTCGGCCAGCCCGAGGGCGAGGCGCGCCGGTTCGCGGCCCTCGGCACGCCGATCGCCGCCGGCACCCAGCTGCCCGCCCCGGCCCCCGTGTTCCCGAAGTACGAGGAACCCGCCGACGCCTGAGCCGGCACACCTTCGGACCCGCCCGCAGATCCTGCGGCGTTTCGAGTGACGCTCCCGCACCTCCGCCTTGGAGGGGCGGGAGCGTCTCACTTTTTCCTGCAGGAAGTGCGGGGGCGTCGGCGGGGTGTTTGAATAGTGAGACAACTTGACCAGAATGTGGATCCCTTGGCTACCCTGAAAACATGAGCGCATCCACGATTGAYCTGGCAGTYATCCCSGGCGACGGCATYGGCCCCGAGGTCACCGCAGAAGCCCTGAAGGTTCTCGAGAAGGCCGCGGCCGCCGAGGGGATCGTGCTCCGGCAGACCCACTACAAGCTGGGCGCGGAGCACTGGCTGGAGACTGGGGAGACCCTGCCCGCAGCCACCCTCGAGGACCTCCGCACCCGCGACGCCATCCTGTTCGGTGCCGTCGGGGCAGCCCCCGGCGACACCCGGATCCCCTCCGGCATCATCGAGCGCGAGCTCCTGCTGAAGCTGCGTTTCAGCCTGGACCACTTCGTCAACCTGCGGCCCTCCCGCCTCTACGCCGGCGTCGGCAGCCCGCTCGCCAACMCCGGCGAGATCGACTTCATCGTGGTCCGCGAAGGCACCGAGGGACCCTATGTGGGCAACGGCGGCACGTTGCGTGCCGGAACACGCCACGAGGTCGCCACCGAGGTCTCGMTGAACACCGCCCACGGCGTGGAGCGCGTGGTCCGCGACGCCTTCCGCCGGGCCAACGACCGTCCCCGCAAGAAGCTCACCCTGGTGCACAAGCACAACGTCCTGKTCTTCGCAGGCCAGCTCTGGAAGCGCACGGTCGAGGCCGTGGCCCAGGAGTTTCCCGAGGTCACCCATGACTACCTCCACGTCGACGCCGCCACGATCTTCATGGTCACCGATCCGGCCCGCTTCGACGTGATCGTCACCGACAACTTGTTCGGAGACATCATCACCGACCTCGCGGCAGCCGTGACCGGCGGGATCGGCCTGGCGGCCTCCGGCAACATCAACATGGACCGCACCGCGCCGTCGATGTTCGAACCGGTCCACGGCTCMGCCCCGGACATCGCCGKMCAGCAAAAGGCCGACCCCACCGCCGCGATCCTCTCCGCCGCGCTCCTGCTGGACCACCTCGGGTTCGCCGGCGCCGCCCGGAAGATCGAGGCGGCCGTCACCGCCGACGTCGAGGCCCGCAACGGCACCGTCCGCACCACCAGCGAGGTGGGCGACGCCATCGCGGCCGCGCTGTAGCCCCCGGCCGCAGTCCCTGCGCAGTGGCTTGCCCGGCGGGGACCGCAGAACCGGTACTGCCAACGGGCGTAAGCTAGTTTCGAATCACCAAAATGCTGCCGTGGTCCGACGGTGAACCACGTTCCCACACCAGGCAGCCGATCGTGGAGGAACCATGACTCAGACTGCCCATGGCGTCGAATTCACCCAGCACCTGTCGGAGAACCCGAAGTCTGCTGAAGAGCGTGCAGCCATCMTGGCGAACCCGGGATTTGGYGACTATTTCACCGACCACACCGCGGTTGTCGACTACAGCGTCGACGCCGAGGGCAACGGCGGCTGGCATGACGCACGAATTGAGCCCTACGGTCCCATTTCCCTGGACCCATCCGCCGCGGTGCTGCACTATGGCCAGGAGATCTTCGAGGGACTCAAGGCCTACCGGCACGCCGACGGCTCGATCTGGACGTTCCGCCCCGAGGCCAACGCCGCCCGCTTGAACAAGTCCGCCCGGCGCCTGGCGCTCCCGGAACTGCCGGAGGAGTACTTCCTCGGCGCCATCCGCGAACTCGTCGCGGCTGACAAGGACTGGGTCCCGTCCGGCGACGGCGAGGCCCTGTACCTGCGGCCGTTCATGATCGCCACGGAGGCCTTCCTGGGCGTCCGGGCAGCGCGCGAGGTCTCTTTCCGCGTGATCGCCTCCCCGGCCGGCAACTACTTCGGCGGCGAGCTCAAGCCCGTCTCCATCTGGATCTCGMGTGAATACGCCCGCGCCGGCCGCGGCGGAACGGGCGCCGCCAAGTGCGGCGGCAACTACGCCGCCTCGCTGATCGCCCAGCAGGAGGCCGAGGCCCACGGCTGCAAGCAGGTCCTCTTCCTGGACCAGTTCAATGACAACGCGGTCGAGGAACTCGGCGGCATGAACGTCTTCTTCGTCATGAAGGACGGCTCGCTCGTCACCCCCGCGCTGTCCGGCACCATCCTGGAGGGCGTGACGCGCTCCTCCGTGATCCAGGTGGCCCGGGACATGGGCCGCGAAGTCACCGAACGCAAGATCACCCTGGATGAATGGCGCGACGGCGTTGCCTCCGGCGAKATCGCCGAGGTTTTCGCCTGCGGCACCGCGGCCGTCATCACCCCCATCGGCGTGCTCAAGGATGCCACCGAGTTCATCGGCTCCGAAGACGCAAAGGCGGGGGAGACCACCATGGCCATCCGTGCCCAACTGCTCGGCATCCAGACCGGCACAGTGGAGGACACCCACGGCTGGCTGAGCCGCCTCGCCTAGACACAAAATCCAGGCGCAGCATGTAGGACACGCTTTGTGACTGACGACGGCGGCCCGCACCTTTCGGTGGGGGCCGCCGTCGGCGTCCGGGACCTTGGTGAAAAAATGCGCTGACCTACGGCGTAACCTGTCCAACCGGCCCTGTTCGAGGCTGGAGCCGCGGGTGCACAATGAGCAGATGACCGGGCTTATCCAGGTTCTGGGCGTGGTCTTCGGGGGCCTGCTGATCGTCGTCGGTGTAGCCGAGTCGTTCTTCATCCGCGACMAGCGACTGCAACGGCTGTTCGTCGCCGAACCGGACGACGTCCAGGCCGCCTGGCTGGGGACGTTGAATCTCGGCTTCTACAACGTGATCTGGGGGATCGGTGCCATCGCGGGGGCCATCATGCTCKGGGGAGCCGATGCCGCAGCCGGCCAGGCGCTCCTATTGTTCGTTTGTATGAGCCATGTGGTTCTCGGCMTCATTTTGTTCCTGTCCGAGCGGCGGCTTTGGGGCAGCGCCATCGCAGAAGGACTCCTGCCGCTCATCATCGCGACCCTCCTGCTCGTCTAAGCCCTTCCGGGAGAAGTGCGAGGATGGGACCGTGACTTCCRAGACCTCCGCCGGCATTGTCCSCAGCAGCGAGCTGACCCGGTTCCGGCTCGCCCCGAACCCCGGGCCCATGAGCCTGGCCGGAACCAACTCCTATCTCATCGGCGCCCCGGCGGCGGCGACCAGCGTCGCTGTCGACCCCGGGCCCCTCGACGAACCGCACCTGCGGGCGCTGGCCGGGGAGGGCCGGATCGAGCTCATCCTGATCACGCACCGGCACGCGGACCACACCGCGGCCGCCGCGAGGTTTTCCGAGCTCACGGGCGCGCCGGTAAGGGCGGCGGATCCCGCGCACTGCCACGGTGCGCTCCGGCTGCAGGACGGCGAGACCATCCATGCCGCCGGGGTGGAGATCAGGGTCCTCGCGACGCCGGGCCATACCTCGGATTCGCTGTGCTTCCACCTGCCGCAGGACGGCCCGCACGGCTCGGTGCTGACCGGGGATACGATTCTTGGCTCGGGAACGACGGTGCTGGATTACCCCGACGGCACGCTCCKCGACTTCCTCGAATCGCTGGACAAGCTGGAGCGCCTCGGACCCGCCACAGTGCTGCCGGCCCACGGCCCCGTACTACCGGCGCTCGACGCGGTCGCCCGCGCCTACCGGGATCACCGGCGGGGCAGGCTCAAGCAGGTCCGGGCTGCCCTGGCGGCGCTGGGCTCCGACGTCGGCGCTGACGCCGATGTCCGTGCAGTCACGGACGCCGTGTACGCCGACGTCGATCCTTCCGTCCGCCGCGCCGCGGAGCTCTCGGTCGCGGCGCAGCTGGACTACCTGCACACTCACCCAACTAGCTCGCAGTAGAAGCCGTTTTCAGCGCTCAAAGCGGCCACAAGTGCGARCCACTTGGGAGGGGCGCCCGCCGGGGACGGTACGCTTGGAACCATGCGTATCGCYCGGTTTGTAGTTGATTCTGATCCCCTCTACGGCATCGTGGAAGGTGAGCCCGGCAGTGAGGAAGTCACTGTCATCAAGGGCGACCCCTTCTTCCACGGCGTGGAACGAACCCCCATGAGGCACAAGCTGGAAGACGTCCGCCTCCTGGCGCCGATCATTCCGCGCAGCAAGGTCATCGGCGTGGGCCGCAACTTCGCGGAACATGCCCGGGAGCTCGGCAACGACGTCCCGCAGCAGCCCCTGCTGTTCCTCAAGCCCAACACCTCCGTGATCGGGCCCAACGATCCCATTGTGCTGCCGGAGTTCTCCGAGGACGTGTCCTTCGAGGCTGAGCTGTGCGTCGTGATCGGCCGGATCTGCAAGGACGTACCCGAGGACCGGGTGGACGATGTGATTTTCGGCTACACCTGCGGCAACGACCTCACCGCGCGCGACGTCCAGAAGACGGACCTGCAGTGGGCCAGGGCCAAGGGCTTCGACACCTCGGCGCCGCTGGGACCGTGGATCGAGACCGACCTCGACACCGAGGACCTGCAGATCCAGGGCCGGCTCAACGGCGAACTGCGCCAGGACGGCAGCACCAACCAGATGATCCGCGGCGTCCGGGAACTCGTCTCCATCGTCTCGCAGGCCTTCACCCTCCTGCCCGGCGACGTCATTATGACAGGCACCCCGGCCGGCGTCGGCGCGGTGCAGGCCGGGGACCGCTTTGAGGTCGAGATCGAGGGCATCGGACGCCTCTCCAACCCGGTAGTGCGCCGGTAAGGGTTTTTCGCGCCGATTTCGGACAGCCGCACCGTGGATCCCCGGTGCGGCTGTCCGTTTTCGTAGCGGTATCCCGGACAGGCGGCGGCGGTAGAGATTGGTAATGTTGGTACCACTATGACTACTGCTTCCGCGTCCGACGCCGTCTCCAGCTCCGCCCCGCTTGCTGCCTCCACCGGTGAAGTCACCACTGACACCCCGGTCCGTGTCCGGTTCTGCCCGTCACCCACGGGCACCCCGCACGTCGGCCTGATCCGCACCGCCCTCTTCAACTGGGCTCACGCCCKGCACACCAAGGGCACGTTCGTGTTCCGGATCGAGGACACGGACGCGGCGCGCGATTCGGAGGAGAGCTACCAGCAGCTGCTGGAGGCCCTCAAGTGGCTCGGCATCACCTGGGAAGAAGGCGTGGAAGTTGGCGGCCCGCACGAGCCCTACCGCCAGTCGCAGCGGCTGGACCTGTACAAGGACGTCGTGGCCAAGCTGATCGACGCCGGMTACGCCTACGAGTGCTACTCCTCGCCGGAGGAAGTCGAAGCMCGCCACCGGGCCGCCGGCCGCGACCCCAAGCTCGGCTACGACAACTTTGACCGCGAGCTMACCGACGAGCAGCTCGCCGCGTTCAAGGCCGAGGGCCGCCAGCCCGTGCTGCGCGTCCGCATGCCCGATGAAGACGTCACCTTCAATGACATGGTCCGCGGCGAGATCACATTCAAGGCCGGCAGCATTCCGGACTACGTCATTGTCCGCGCCGACGGCTCCMCGCTCTACACCCTGGTCAACCCCGTGGACGACGCGCTCATGGGCATCACCCACGTGCTCCGCGGCGAGGACCTGCTCTCCTSCACGCCCMGCCAAGTGGTGCTGATCAAGGCGCTGATGGACATCGGCGTGGCCAGCTACATGCCGGTCTTCGCCCACCTGCCGTACGTCATGGGCGAGGGCAACAAGAAGCTCTCCAAGCGCGACCCGCAGTCCAACCTGTTCCTGCTCCGGGACCGCGGCTTCATCCCCGAGGGCCTGCTKAACTACCTCTCCCTGCTTGGCTGGAGCCTCTCCGCCKACGAGGACATCTTCACCGTGGATCAGCTGATCGAGAACTTCGACGTCAAGGACGTCCTGGCCAACCCGGCCCGCTTCGACATCAAGAAGGCCGAAGCCATCAACGGCACCCACATCCGCATGCTTGACCCGGAGGACTTCCGCGGCCGCCTGGTGCCCTACCTGCAGGCTGCCGGATTCGTGGGGGAGACCCTCACCGCCCGCGAGGAGGAAGTCCTGGCCGAGGCCGCGCCGCTGATCCAGGAACGCATCTCGCTGCTKGGCGAAGCGCCGGAGATGATCGCGTTCCTGTTCAAGGCCGACGACGCGATCGACGTCGCCGACGACGCCCGCAAGGGCCTGCCGGAAAACCTCACCGAAGTCCTCGACGCCGCCCTGGCCGCGCTGGAKCCCGTTGCCGACTGGACGGCCGAGAACATCCAGTCCGCCCTGAAGGAGGCCCTCGTGGAAGGCCTCGGCGTCAAACCGCGCCTGGCGTTCGGGCCCGTCCGCACGGCCGTCTCCGGCCGCCGGATCTCCCCTCCGTTGTTCGAATCCATGGTCATCCTGGGCAAGGACTCCTCCCTGGCCCGCCTCCGCGCCTTCCGCGGCTGACGTTCCGCCGATGGACACCGCGCCCGGATCCGGGACTGTGAACGAAACTGTGAACGAGACCATGGCCGGGGCTGTCCACGTGAACCTGGCCGGCCGCAGGCCGGGCCCCGCCATCCTGGCGGCGGGTCTGGGCGCCGGCGCTGTCCGCGGGGTTCTGTTCGACATCGATGACACCCTGGTAGACCTCGAATTCGCCATGACGACCGCTCTGCGTGACGTCAGTGAGCATCTCCTGCCCGGCCTCGATGAGGCCGGGTGGGTGAGGTTCGGGCGGATCTTCACCCACGAGACCACCCATTTCTACGACCGTTACCTGGCCGGTGAGTTGACGTTCAACGAGCAACGGCTGCTCCGCGGCCGGGCGGCGCTGGAGCACTTCGGCGTCGAACTGGAAGACGGCGAGCAAGCCCACCACTGGGTGACGTCCTACGCAAGCCGCCAGCACGGCTATGTCCGGGCGTTTGACGACGTCGGGCCGCTGCTGGATGCCCTGGACGCCGCCGGCATTCCCTACGGCGCCGTCAGCAACAACGTCCACGACTACCAGCGCGTGAAGCTGGACGCGGCCGGGCTGGCACGKATTGCCGTCCTGGTGGGGACCGATACCGTCGGTGCCGCCAAGCCGGACCCCGCCATATATCTCGAGGGTGTCCGCCGCATCGGCACCGGCCCGGGTGAAACGCTGTACATCGGCGACAACCGGCTACTCGACGCTGAAGGTTCGACGGCGGCAGGCCTCCTCGGCGTCTGGCTGAACCGCGGCGGGGAGCCGGCCCCGGGCTTCCTCGGACGCCAGGTCAGCTCCCTGCTTGACCTGCTGGCGTAGCCGGTTTCCCGGGCCTCCGCCCTGTGACGGCGCCTTTCCGCCGCACTCTCTCCCCGGAATCTCCCAAGGATTTGCGCAGGTTTTACTAAAGACGCTGTAGTATTCCCTGCGAATGCAAGTTCTTTAGTGGCACGGGCGGCTTCGCCCAACGACGGATGGGGGATCCGTGTATAAAGCTATGGCCAGATAYTATCGGGGGCTAGTGATTGGCCTGGCGATTGCCGGATTGATGCTGGCGGGGGTGGTGCCCGCGCACGCGGGGACGCCCATCAAGATTCTGCATGTGTTCCTCGCGGCGGGGCAGTCGAACATGTCCGGCCGCGGCCTGCCGATCGGCGGAGCCGCCGACGCGGCGGACCCGCGGATCTTCCAGTACGGAGCAAAAGTGCGCACCTTTCGGGCGGCGACGGTCCCCCTGGACATGCACGACACTGCGACCGGGATCTCGCCCGCTACAACGATGGCCCGCGAATACCTGGAAACCCAACCCGCGAATGTTKGGGTCCTCATCATTCCTGCAGCGCACGGCCGCACCGGATTCACAAGTGCCCCGGCTACCCTCACCTGGTCTGTCGGTGCAGCGACGGCACCGGCTTTAKATCTCCCGGGTCTGGCGGTCACGCAGACTCTCGAGGGAATGGCGGCCGCGAGGGCCGCCGGCTACGTGGTGCAGGTCAAGGGCATTCTCTGGCATCAAGGCGAAAACAATTCGACGATGTCCGCCGCGGCATACGGCGCGAAGCTGGATGAGTTGATTGGGTTCTTCCGGACAAAGCTCGCGGCGCCCACGCTGCCCTTTGTGCTGGGCCGCATGGCGYCTGAGGGCATTGCAGCCGTGYCGGGCCGKACCAATGTGGACATGAGCCACCAGGAGACCCCGGCCCGTGTGCCGTACACCGCAATCGCGCAATCCAAGACCGACGGCGTCAATGCCGGCGATACCACTCACTTCTCCCGGGACGGTATCCAGTATCTGGGGACCTCGTACCTGGCCGGCTATTGGAACGCCGCAGGTGTGGTCGCCATTCCGCCCATCRCACCGGTGCCGACGATCCGGGGCGCCGCCCAGGTGGGCACCACGCTCACCGCGATGCCCGGTGCCTGGGGCCCCGGGCCGGTGGCTTTGGCCTACCAGTGGTATCGCTCGCATGGAGAGATCAGCGGAGCGACCGGGGCATCGTACACGCCCGCTGMCGCTGATCTGGGGCGAACCATTACCGTGACCGTCACCGGTTCCCAGGCCGGCTACGCCTCCGCCTCGAGGACCTCAGGCGGCACCACCAAGGTGGTCCGCGGCCCCCTCGTCCCCTCGGTGCCGACTATTCKGGGCACCGTCAAGGTGGGCGCCCGGCTCACCGCGCTGCCCGGCACCTGGGGCCCCGGCCCGGTGACGCTGAAATACCAGTGGTACCGCTCGCAAAAGKCCATTGGCGGAGCAACGGGGGCTTCGTACAAGCCTGGCTCCGCTGACCGGGKGCGAACGCTGACGGTGAAAGTCACTGGTTCCAAGGCGGGGTACGTCTCCGCGTCCAGGACGTCKACCGGCACCGSTAAGGTCGCCGGCACGCGCTAGGAGTTCTGCGCCGCTGTCTGCTTCCGCCGCAGTGTCAGGAAAGCGCCCACGGAACCCAGCCCAAGCACGCCGACGAGTCCTAGCGCCATCGCGGCGTCGGACTGCCGGAGCACAGTGCCGGGAGACACCGCTGCGGCACCGGAATACAACGTGCCGGTGCCGTCAGCGATCCGGGCGTTCCCGTCCGCGAGCTTGTCCGCGCCCGTGGCAAGCCGTGAGGAGCCGTCGGCCAGCTTGGTGTTCCCGGCCGAGAGTTCGGAGGCCCCTGATGCCAGCGCCTGTGAGCCGTTGAGCAGTCCGGGGTTGGCGGGATCGCCCGGAGTTCCCTTGATGCCGGCGTTCAGGGCAACGGTTCCGTCGGCCAGCCKGGAGCTGCCGTCGGTCATCCGGGCGGCGGCCTTGAGCAGACCCGGGTGCTCGGGATCGCCGGGGACCCCKTCCATCCCGACACGGATCTTGGAGGTGCCGTCGGCCAGGAGCCGGGTGCCCAGCACCACACCCGGGTTGGCCGGGTCCTGGCTGTTGAGCTTGCCGGCCAGCGCGGCGAAACCGGCCGTGAGCTTTCCCGTGCCCGCATGCAATTGGCCCGCGCCGTCCTGCAGCCGCTGCGCGCCGGCCTGCAGCTGGGTGGCGCCGGCATCCAGCTTGCGTGCGCCCGCGGTGATCTTGGCGATCTTGTCTTTCACGACGGACAGCGGAACAAAGCCCTGGACGGGGTCGTTGGCCGCGGCCTGCAGGAGTTCCAGCGCCTGAGCCAGGGCAGCGGTCCCGGTTCCGGCTTCGGGATTGCCGTTGGCGCCGCGGTAGCCCTTGAGGTGGTCCGTGCCCGCGGCGAGTGCGGCGGTGCCCCCGGCAAGCTGGGCGGCGCCGCCGTCGAGCTGGGTGGCGCCGTCGGCGAGGCTGTTCTCGGCGTTGCCTGCCGGCGTCGGGGTCAGGGCGGCGGACAGCTGCACGGCCCCTGCCGCGRGCTTCTGCGCACCGTCATCGACCTTGTAGACGCCGGGGGCGAGCTTGCCGTTGACGTCGGTCTCGATCTTGACGGCGCCTTCGGCCAGTTCCCCGGCGCCGGCCTGGAGCTTGTCCGCCCCCGGGGCGAGCTGGCTGCTGATGCCCGAGTAGACCTTTTCCGCCCCCGCGGAAAGTTTGCCGGCCCCGGCATCGGCCAGGCTGGCGCCGTTGGCGAGTTTCCCGGCCCCGTCCTTCAACTGATCGGCCCCGGCCGAGGCCTGGCCGGCGCCGTCCTTGAGCTTGGCTGACCCGTCCGTGATGCGTCCCGTGACAAGGGTATAGAAGCCCAGCACGGCAATAAGCAGCAGCGCCAGGATGGCGATGGCAATTTGCTGCCCGCGKGTCCGGGCGCGGGTCTGACTGGCGGCGGCACGACTCTGTGGCACAGGTGAATCCTCTCGACGGTCTCGCCGGCAGCTGCTCTGCCACCGGCCACCCCGGAAGCTGTGATGCAGCTAACACTGGAAAATAGTCGCAAAGCTGCCCGCAGCAGGGCGGGGGAGGGGTGGTTACTCATTGGTAACTTACCGAGCGTAAACTTGTTTTCGCCGGATTGGCAAGGGTGGGCCCGGGTTTTCCGGCTGCGGTCGTCCCGCTCAGGGCGGAGGGGGCGTCCGCCCCGGCGCAGGATCGCCGATTTGTGCAAGTGAAAACTCTCGGGTAAAGTAATTACTCGTGCTGAGGCGCCGGGAGCGAGGGTTTAGGCCCAAACATCCGGTCCGAAAGTGCCATTGGGATATGGTGTAATTGGCAACACTACGGTTTCTGGTACCGTCATTCTAGGTTCGAGTCCTGGTATCCCAGCTCTGAAAATTCTCGGATTTCCGCGAATATTCGGAAGTTTTGAATCGGCTGAGCCGATTTGAAACAGCGGCCAAGTGTATGAAACAATCATTTGGCTTGAATGGCAGAAATGCTGTTCTGGAAGTACGCGGCCCCATCGTATAGCGGCCTAGTACGCTGCCCTCTCACGGCGGTAACGCGGGTTCGAATCCCGCTGGGGTCACAACGGAAACGGTCCCGGGCATCAGCCCGGGGCCGTTTCGCTTTTCCCGGGCCGCTGCCCCGGAGCCCCCAACCCCGCTTACCCCGGAACCCCCGCTCATCCGGGAACCCCCGCTCATCCCGTMGATTGCTCCGAAACTGCCCTTCTGGCGGGTCAAAAGGGCGGCTACGGAGCAATCGATGCAGGGTGACAACTTGTCCGGTACCGGGCCGTCGGCCGGTTACAGCCCGGCCGCGGCGTCGCGTACTTTGACCATGGTGCGAAGATTCCGGGTGGTGGTGGCGGCCTTGTACTTGGCCTTCGAGGAGAGTTTGCTGAACGGGCTGTCCAGGGTTCCGCCGGTGGGGGCGAGCCAGGCCAGGGCTTCCGGGCCCAGCTGCGTGAGCTCGGTCCCGTCCAGGGCGCGGCCGGACTCGAAGAGTTCTGCGAGCACACCGGTATCGGAGGCGAGGGTCAGGTAGGTGTGGGTGGACGCGTCGTCGGCCGGGTAGGGGCAGGCCTCCACGAGGGCTGCCACCCGGTCCGCCGTCAGCACCACCACCCAKGCGTCGTAGCCGAAGGTTTCCCGCAGGCACGCCTCGAATTCCTGTTTGACGCCGGCCTGGTCCAGCTCGCTGGCCAGCACCACGTTGCCGCTGGCCAGCAAGGTCTTGACGCCGGCAAAGGGACGGGACTTCAGTGCGTCCTTGAGATCGGCCATCTTGATGTTGATGCCGCCCACATTGATGCCCCGCAGGAACACCGCATAGCTTTTCATGGGCACAGCATACTTAGTCGTTGGTCTTGCGGAGCGCTTCCGTGAGGACACGGCCGGCGTTGCAGACCACTTCGGCGTGCAGCCGTCCAGGCTGGCGGGTCAGGCGCTCGATTGGACCGGAAATGGAGACGGCGGCAATCACCCGGCCGGACGGCCCGCGGACCGGGGCCGAAACGGAGGCGACACCAGGCTCGCGTTCGCCGAGGCTCTGCCCCCAGCCCCGGCGTCGTACTCCGGCCAGGACGGTGGGGGTGAAGCGGGCGGACTGGAGGCCTTCCAGGAGGCGGTCGTGATCTTCCCACKCCAGCAGCACCTGGGCGGCGGAGCCGGCCTTCATGGACAACTGGGTGCCGACGGGGATGGTGTCGCGCAAGCCGATGGGCCGCTCGGCGGAGGCCACGCAGACGCGCCAGTCGCCCTGGCGGCSGAAGATCTGGGCGCTCTCGCCGGTGGCGTCGCGCAGCTGCATGAGCACGGGTCCGGCGGAGGCGATGAGGCGGTCTTCGCCGGCGGCGGAGGCCAGTTCCACCAGGCGGCTGCCCAGGACAAACCGGCCCTGGATATCGCGGCTCACGAGCCGGTGGTGCACCAGGGCGAGGGCCAGCCGGTGCACGGTAGGCCGTKCCAGCCCGGTGGCAGCAACCAGCTGCGCCAGGGTGGTGGGGCCGGCCTCAAGTGCGTCAAGCACATGGGCCGCTTTATCGATGACACCGACTCCACTAGAATTGTCCATGTAATGATATTGACGTCTCATTATCTGAGATGCAAGTCAATGCGCTGGCGTATTACTTGGCTGTGCTGGTTCAGTGGAAGCAACAGCCCGCAGGAACGCACATTAATCACCGCAGTGAAGGGAGAAGGCCGTGGCAAAGACACTGGCCGAGAAAGTCTGGGACGCGCACGTGGTGCGCAAGGGGGACGGCGAAGGAGCCAACGCCCAGCCGGACCTCCTTTTCATCGACCTCCATCTGGTGCACGAGGTTACGTCGCCGCAGGCATTTGAGGGCCTGCGGCTCGCCGGCCGCAAGCTGCGCCGCCCGGACCTCACCATCGCCACCGAGGACCACAACACTCCCACGCTGGATATCGACAAGCCAATTGCCGACCTCACCAGCCGKACCCAGATCCAGACCCTGCGCAACAACTGCCAGGAGTTCGGCGTCCGCCTGCACTCCCTCGGCGACGCCGAGCAGGGCATCGTGCACGTGGTGGGTCCCCAGCTGGGCCTCACGCAGCCGGGTATGACCGTGGTTTGCGGCGACTCGCACACGTCAACGCACGGCGCCTTCGGGGCGCTCGCCATGGGCATCGGCACCTCCGAGGTGGAGCACGTCATGGCCACCCAGACGCTGTCGCTGAAGCCGTTCAAGACCATGGCCATCAATGTCGAGGGCACGTTGCGCCCCGGGGTGAGCGCCAAGGACATCATCCTGGCCGTCATTGCGAAGATCGGCACCGGCGGAGGCCAGGGCTACGTGCTCGAGTACCGCGGCTCCGCCATCCGGGCCCTGTCCATGGAAGCCCGGATGACCATCTGCAACATGTCCATCGAGGCCGGCGCCCGCGCCGGGCTGGTGGCTCCCGACCAGACCACGTACGACTACATGTACGGCCGTCCGCACGCGCCCCAGGGCGCAGAGTGGGACGCCGCCGTCGAATACTGGAACACGCTGAGCACCGACGACGGCGCGGTGTTCGACGTCGAGGTGGACCTCGACGCCGACACCCTGGAACCGTTCGTGACGTGGGGGACCAACCCGGGCCAGGGCGTGTCCCTGTCCGCGAAGGTGCCCTCGCCGAATGACTTCGGCGACGAAAACGCCAAGGCCGCCGCCGAACGCGCCCTGCAGTACATGGGGCTCGAGGCCGGCACGCCGATGAAGGACATCCGCGTGGATACGGTGTTMCTGGGCTCCTGCACCAACTCCCGGATGGAAGACCTCCGTGCCGCAGCGGACATCATCCGCGGCCGCACCAAGGACCCCAACATCCGCATGCTCGTTGTTCCGGGCTCGGCCCGGGTGCGCCTGGAGGCCGAGGCTGAGGGCCTGGACAAGGTCTTCAAGGACTTCGGCGCCGAATGGCGGTTTGCCGGCTGCTCGATGTGCCTGGGTATGAACCCTGACCAGCTGGAAGTGGGCGAGCGGTGCGCCTCCACCTCCAACCGCAACTTCGAAGGACGCCAGGGCAAAGGCGGCCGGACCCACCTCGTCTCGCCCGTAGTGGCGGCGGCGACGGCGGTGCGCGGCACGCTGAGCTCGCCCTCGGATCTGGACCCCGCTGCGGATTCCGCGGCGCTMCGAACMGGTGTCGCCTAGCCTCTCCCCAGATCTGAAGCGCGGGCCGCAATCCGGCCCTGAAGCCCAGATCAACACAGCCTCGATCCATACAGCCTGAGAAGGATCCGCCATGGAAAAGTTCACCACCCACACCGGAATCGGTGTCCCGCTGCGCCAGAGCAACGTCGACACGGACCAGATCATCCCCGCCGTGTACCTCAAGCGCATCACCCGCACCGGCTTCGAGGACKCKCTCTTCGCCGCCTGGCGCAAGGACCCGTCGTTCATCCTGAACCAGGCACCGTTCAATGCAGGATCCGTCCTGGTCGCCGGCCCCGACTTCGGCACCGGCTCGTCCCGTGAGCACGCCGTCTGGGCGCTCAAGGACTACGGCTTCAAGACCGTGCTGTCCTCCCGTTTCGCCGATATTTTCCGCGGCAACTCGGGCAAGCAGGGCCTGCTCGCCGCCGAACTGGCCCAGGACGACATCGAGCTCATCTGGAAAGAGCTCGAGAACGCCCCCGGCACCGAGGTCACGGTGGACCTCGTCTCCAAGACCGTGCAGTGC
>NZ_JBFTHK010000029.1:0-35765 GCF_056394205.1 Arthrobacter sp. 10T413_2
CCGCCGGGCTCCTCGGCGATCGTTGCCGTCGTCGACGACCTCTACCTCGCTACCTCGACCGCGTCGACAAGGCGGTCGGCAAGGCCACCAAGAAGGTCAGCAAAGCCATCGACAGTGGTGACTACGACGCCGTGGTCAAGGCCGTGAACGAGGGCGATGAGAAGATCATCGAAGCCGCTTCGTCCTGATCGGCCGACGCAACCACCCGGGAGCGGGCCGCTCAATATCGACGATCATCTACCGCGTGGGCGCCGGGGCATCGAACCGGGGAACCTGGAAATCCACCCTCGACATCATCATCCTGGCCCTCCTGCTGGCCGCAGCGGTGCATAAGTACGAGACGCCAACGCCGTCCACGCCCCTATGGATGGGMAGGMTTGAAGAGGTCCAACCGGAGGACGCGTTCCGGCTCGGTTTCMTGCTCTTGKGGGTGTTCCCGTCGGACATCCTCACCTCGATCGCCGTCGGCGGTTCGGCATCGGCCTAACAAGATTCGAGGTGGGCGGTGATGTCTTTCGTGCTGACGCCCCTGCTGCTCGTCGCACGTTCATCGCGCTCGCCGTGAGCAACCTCGCTTCAAGTTAGGACTCCTCCACGCCGACGCTTCCGATGCCACACACCGCAGGGTGATGACGGGACACGGGTCCGACCGAACGTGGCCATGAACAAGGTGACCGGCCCTGACACGTCTTGGKAGCGCTCGGCACTGACCTTGCCGTGGGACCATTCATTTTTGGCGCTGCCGCCATGTCTTGCTGGTTGTGTCAGACACCCGAGATCCTGGCGGGGAGAGGGAGAGAGGACAGGTTGCGTGCGTGCTTACGGAACGGGCGGAACCATGTCCTGACTTCCGCGAGGGCCTAGAGATTCTCCAGCTCGGAACTTGGTGTGGCCTGGTCCGCGGTGGCTTCGGTCTAGGCGGCGCGTTTGACGGCGTGTCGTTCGACCCTCGGATCGTACTAGGCTCCACCTTGTGATCTCGAGCCCTGTCCCCGGCCTGTCGGCGGCCGCCCGACGGMGCGTCCAGGTGGGGGCCGTGGCGGGCATGGCGGGCGCCGTTCTATTTGTATCCGTCTTCACCGTTTACGGGTGGCTGTACCCCGGCTATTCCTGGACGGGTATGTTCGTCAGCGAGCTGGCTCTTGGCCCCTATGGGTGGGTCCAGGTCCTCAACTTCGTGCTGACGGGCGCATTGGTGTTGATGTTCGGCCGCGGTCTGACCGCTTATTTCAGCGCCGGCGCGGCTTCCCGGGTCGGGCCGTTTCTTGTGCAGGGGATCGGCGTCAGCCTGATTGCCTCGGGGCCGTTCGTCACCGACCCGTCGGCGATGTTCGGCCAAACCAGTCCGCATGGCATGGTGCACGGTATCTTCGGCGCCATCGTCTTCACGTTCGCGCCGTTCAGTTGCTTCGTTTTCTACCGGCGCTTCCGCAGGGACCCGGCCTGGCGCCCCCTGKCGGGGTGGACACTTCTCAGCGGCGTGGTCCTTACTCTCGGGATCGTTCTGCTCAAGATCAGCCAGCAGCCCGGGAGCGGACTCTTCGACTGGAAAGGTCTCGTGCAACGGGCCATTCTGGTCACGTTTATGGCCTGGATCTTCGCGGTCGCATTCCGGCTGCGCCACCTTTGCCGCCTCCCGCAACACAGCCCATCAACGAGGGCGTAGGTCTGGACTCGAGTCATCGGCGGAGCAAACTGTGGCCCCGCGGCCCMGTTTACACCGGGCCGGTCGAACCTGCCACGGCCGGCCGGAAGAGTTTGGTCTAGCGACGGCCGAAGGTTTCGAGGCCGCGCCGCAGGGGAGCAAGGCCGCCCTCCGGCCCTACCGGGATGACGCGGGACGGCCTATCGTGGTCCTGACACAGCCCGAGGGAAAGGAACGACGATGTTCACCCTGCAGATTAGCTATCCGGTCCGGGACTACGAGGCTTTTAAGAACGTCTTTGACAGCGATCCCGCAGGCCKAGCCGCCTCGGGCGCCCGGTCTGTCCGCTTGTTCCGGGATACGGAGGACCAGAACAGCGTGGCCGTGCTCCTCGACTTCGACACCAAGGACGCCGCGACCGTCTTTCTGGAACGGCTGCGCAGCCAGGTGTGGGACAAACCCGAGGTGATAGGGCAGCTGATGACGGCAGCGCCGACGGCTAGGATTCTGGAAGAGGTGGCCCGCGAGGGCCAGGGCGCGGGCTGACCGCTGATGGGCTGAGTCGGTCGTCTTGAGCCGTGTTTCGCTGCATACTGTGGTGGCTCAGCTGGCGAGTAGGTTGAGTGCGTCGTGGCCCGTGGAGCCCGCGTGAGCGCTATTTGCAGAGTCCCCCAACCGTGCCTGCCCTCATTGCAGTAACTGGATTTGCTCAGAGGCGGCGGGGGAATGCCGACTGTCGGCCATACAGCGTGAGCAGGAGGGCTGCGATGCCGAGGGCGATCATGACTACCGGTAGCGCCAGCCCGTCGAACGGCGTCAGGAGGAGTGCGCCGAGGATGCCAGCGCCGAAGATTGCTATGTTGAAGGCGACCGGGAGGAACGCGTTGGCGACGTCGGCGTTTTCGCCTCCTGCGGTGGTTAGCGGGCCCTGCAGCTGGGCTGACGCACCGCCGAAGGCGACGCCCCAGAGGGCGGCGGCGATCACGATGGCCAGGGCCGATGTGTGTCCGATGAGCAGTATGACTCCGGATGCGACGAACGCGGTGACGCTCAGGTGCAGGAGGGACCGGGGGTGGCGGTCCAGCAGCGCTCCGGTGATGGCCACGCCGATGACCGATGCGATGCCGTAGATCAGTAGGACGAGGTCGGTGGAGAGGCCGGTTTCTGTGGCGCGGAGGTAGGGGGCAATGTAGGTGTAGATGGTGCTGTGGGCTAGCATCCAGACGACGATGACGGTGAGGATGAGGGCGACTCCGGGGATCCGGAACACGCGCCCCAGGGGAAGCCGCGACGTGGCCGGTTGCCCGGGGGCATCAGGGACGAATGCGACGATCAGTGCGCCGACGACGAGTGCGAGGACGGAGAGCGCGCCGAAGGACCATCGCCAGTCGAAGGCCGTTCCGATCCAGGCGCCGAGGGGGGTGCCGAAAGCGAACCCGAGGGGCGCACCCGTGGAAACGATGGCCAGGGACAGCCCGGCGTTCTGGGGTGGGCTGATGCGGCGGCCGTAGGCAGCGAGCATTCCCCAGATGATTCCCGAGAACGCGCCGGCGAGGAATCGTGAGACGAGAGACAGTGTCGCCTCAGGGGAGAAAGTGGTGAGCGTGTTGGCGATCACGAGTCCTGCGATACTCGCGAGCAGCAGCGGCTTTCGTCGCATGCCGCGGGTGAGGGTGATCGCGGGAATGGTGGCGAGGACCGTCCCGAGGGCGTAGGCGCTGACGAGCAGACCGACGGTTCCTTCGCTTGTGTGGAGGCCAGTTGCGATGACGGGGAGCAGGCCGGCTGGCATGGTTTCGGTAGCGACGAGGATGAACCCCATTGCGGCCAGGACGACGAGCGCGACCAAAGGCAGSTTTTGCTGTGCCTTGGCTTCTGGTGCAGGTGTTCGTGTGGGGACGGTTGTCATGTGGCTCCTTTCGTGCGGGGCGGTGATGCCGGGTATCGGGCTTGGAGATCGGACGCGGCGGGAGGCCTATCCCACGGATCAGACTGTGAGCAGCACCTTGGTGGCGCGGCGCTCGTCCATGGCTTTGTAGCCTTCGGGGGCCTGCTCCAGGGGCAAGGTGAGATCGAACACCTTGCCGGGGTTGATCTTGCGGTCCCAGATCAGTTGGATCAGCTCGGGCAGGAAACGGCGCACGGGGGCGGGGCCGCCCTCGAGCCGTACGCCCGTGAAGAACAGGTCGAGGCCGTTGAGCTCGACGTCGTGGCCGACTCCGACGTAGCCGATGCGGCCGCCACCGCGGGCGGCGTGGATGGCCTGCCACATGGATTCCTGGGTGCCCACGGCCTCGACGACGCCGTGGGCGCCGTATCCGCCGGTCATCTCCTTGATCTTTGCGGCTCCCTCGTCGCCGCGTTCTTCGACGATGTCGGTTGCGCCGAACTCACGGGCCAGCGCCTGGCGCTCCGGKTGCCGGCTGAAAGCGATGATGCGCTCGGCGCCGAGATGCTTGGCGGCGAGGATCGCCGAGAGTCCGACGGCACCGTCTCCGACCACGGCGATCGTCTTGCCGGGCCCTGCCTCGGCAGCGACTGCGGCATACCAACCGGTGCCGAGCACGTCAGAGGCGGCCAGGAGCGAGGGCAGCAGATCTGCCTCAGGTACTCCGGGGGTGGGGACCAGCGTGCCGTCCGCGTGGGGGATGCGGGCGAGTTCGGACTGGGTGCCCTTCATGAACACGCGGTGGATGCAGCCGGACTGGTAGCMGGCCTGGCAGACCTCACACGTGTTATCTGACGCGACGAAGGAGCCGACAACGAAGTCTCCGACCTTGACGTTCGTCACGTCGTGACCGATCTGCTCGACCACGCCCACATACTCGTGACCCATATGGGCCGKTCCATCCAGCATCTCGATTCCGCGATACGGCCAAAGGTCAGAACCACAGATGCACGTTGCAGCGAGCCGGWTCACCGCATCGGTGGGCTCTGCGATCTTCGCATCCTCAAGTTCTTCGACGCGCACGTCACMGGGGGCGTACATGACAACACCACGCATAATTTGCTCTCCTGTTCATGGGGTCCAACCAGTCAAGCTTTCTTTCCGTGCGCGGGGGAGTCTCTGTTGAGGGGTGTACCGAGAGGGAACCCCCCGTTCCTCCCTGCCGATTTACCCTTGAACCATGGATAACCGGKCCGAAGTGCGAGAGTTCCTGATGTCGCGGCGCGCACGACTCACACCTGAAGACGCCGGCATTACCGCAGGGTCGAATCGTCGGGTGGCCGGGCTGAGGCGCAGCGAAGTCGCGTTACTCGCCGACGTCAGCGTGGAGTACTACGCCAAGCTCGAGCGCGGTTCCATTGCGGGCGCGTCAGCGTCCGTGCTCGAATCCGTCGCCCGTGCCCTCCGTCTTGATGACACAGAGCGTGCCCACTTGTTCGACCTGGCCCGGGCGGCAGATGGCATCCMCACCTCCGGGAGGCTCCGCAAACGCGCCACCACCCAAGCCGGGGCCCGCTTGAGCCTGCAGTGGGCGCTGGAAGCGATCACCGAGGGTGTCGCATTCGTCCGCGACCCGTACCAGAACCTGCTCGCGACCAACGCCTTGGGGCGCGCCTTCTACTCGCCGGTGATCGGAGACAGCGGCCGCACCMCGAACCTAGCGCGGTTCCAGTTCCTCGACCCGGCTTCGCGCGACTTCTACCCCGACTGGGAGCTGTTCAGCGAGATGTGCGTCGGCATCATGCGTGCCGAAGCGGGCCGGGACCCTCACGACCGCACAATGCAGGACCTTGTCGGAGAGCTCTCGACACGAAGCGAGACCTTCCGCGCACTATGGGGCGCGCACAACGTACGCACCCATGGCTCCGGAACAAAACGCTTCCATCACCCCGTGGCCGGGGAACTTACCCTGGCGTACGAAGAACTCGCGATCACCGCCGAGCCAGGCCTCGTGCTGATGGTTTACACCGCAGAGCCAGGCTCCCCTTCAKCGGAACGACTCCGCCTCCTCGCAAGCTGGGGAGCGAGCGAGCACACACCCACCGAAGGGCACCGAACCACGAGCTGACAAGAGTTTCACCGCTCTGGCTCCTGAAAGCATAAGGATTTTCTCTTCTCGAGCTATTTATGAGCAGCCCTTCGGCCCGACGCTCATGAACTCGTTCCCGGAATTCGCTCCAAGCATTTCCGGGATTTCACCCGCAGCGGGTGAGGCCCATGCCGGGCTTAACGCCAACAATAGTCATACCCTCCACGGGTAGGGCTGAGGGACAGGCCGTMCCGGAAACGAGAACGCATCTTTGAGAGCAGGTAACACAAATGAGTTTCTGGGAAAACTCGTGGGATATCTTCTGGTGGTTCTTTGCCGCGTCCGTATTCTTTGCCTACCTGTTTGGTGTTTTTGCGATCATCGGTGACCTTTTTCGCGATCAGTTTGAAAGAATCAAGAGCCGGGTGCTGGTTTGACGGCCTTCGCGGCAACGAAGTAGGCAGCCGTGCGCGGATTCTTCCAGGACGCTGAAACGTTTGCGTTGCTCCTGCTCGCGGCCCACATATTACTCGTGACCGTCGCAGCTGTCCTCGTGTCGATGAATCGCCGTCCATCTTCTGCAATTGCCTGGGTGCTCGCCATAATTTTCATACCGATCCTTGGTGCCGTCGCGTATTTCTTTGTCGGTTACTCGAAACTTCCCAAGGCGCGTCGGGACAAACAGCGCGAAGTCAACGCTCTGGTCCTGGCGCGGACTGAAGGCAGCCCCCTTATCAGCCGCGGCCTTGACTGGCCGGAATGGCTGCATTCGGCGGTGGTGTTGAACAGCAACCTTGGGGCGCTTCCTATGGTCGCGGGCAACAGTKCGACCCTGCTAGGCGACTACAACGGCACTTTCGATGCCATGATCGCTGAGATCGATTCGGCCACCAGTTATGTGCACGTGGAGTTCTACATCCTGGTGTTGGACGCAACGACGGCGCCGTATTTTCAAGCGTTGGCCCGAGCAAGATCACGCGGCGTTGACGTCCGGGTTCTGTCCGATCATCTGGCTGGCCTAAAGTTTCCCGGCCGGAAAGAGACCTTGGACTTCCTCCAGGAGATAGGGGCGGAATATCGCCCCATGCTGCCGGTGCGGCCGTGGCGCGGCGAATGGCAGRGGCCGGACCTGCGCAATCACCGGAAGATCTTCGTCGTCGATGGMCGCGTGGGATTCACTGGGTCCCAGAACGTCATTGACGCGAGCTACGACACAAAGGGCAACCTGAAGCGCGGGCTCCAGTGGCACGAGCTGATGATGCGCATCGAGGGACCTGTGGTCCGGGAGCTGGATGCGGTCTTCGCAACGGACTGGTACAGCGAAACGGGTGTGATACTGCCACTGGATTCAAGCCCCCTAGGAGTCAGCCAACGTTCTGCGCTCGTTGACGCACAGGTCCTGCCCAGTGGTCCCAGCTTCGACAACGACAACAATTTGAAGCTCTACGCGACGCTTATCCACAAAGCTGAGCGTCGCGTCAGCATCACCAGTCCATACTTTGTCCCGGACGAATCCATCCTGATGGCTATTGTCACGGCAGCCGCGCGGGGGCTAAGCGTCGAGCTCTTTGTTTCCGAGGTCGGAGACCAGAGCATGGTCTATCACGCGCAGCGTTCCTACTACGAGGCACTGCTCCGCGCCGGCGTCAGAATCTACCTTTACCGGGCGCCCAAGGTGCTGCACTCTAAGCACTTCACCATCGATGAGGAGGTTGCGGTGATTGGGTCCAGCAACATGGATGTCCGTTCTTTCAGCCTCAACATGGAAGTATCCGTACTTGTGCACGGGCGCGGATTTGTGGACGCAATTCGCGAGATCGAAGACGGGTACCGCGTGGAAAGCCGTGAGCTGCAGCTCGAGGACTGGATCCGGCGGCCCATAGCGCAAAAAGTATTCGACAACCTGGCGCGCCTGACGGCGTCCCTCCAATAGGGAAAAGGGTCCAGACCCGACGGCGCTGAAAACACCGAAGCCCTTGGGGGGGAAGCCGCGGTTATCGGCCGTTGTACTCGTAGTCTGTTATGTGCTCGCCCCAAGTAGTGGTCTTGGACGGGTCTTCGCCGTTTTGGAGCATGGCAATGTGTTCCATGAAGCAGCGCGGGGCGGCGGCGTGCCAATGCTCCTCGCCGGGCGGGGTGTAGATGGTCTGGCCGGGATGTACTTCGATGATCTTTCMGTCTCGGGTACCGAAACGGCCTACACCTTGGGTGACGCGCAGATACTGACCGTGCTGGTGGGAGTGCCAGGCTGTGCGTGCTCCGGGGGCGAAGCGGACGGTMGCGACGACCATCGTCTGGTCAGACTCGTGGGGCAGCGCGATCGGGTCGAGCCAGACGTCGCCTGCGAACTGGGCGGCCGGGTTTTTCGTGGTGGGCACGGAGGGTTCGATGTTCATGATTTTCCTTACTTGTTGTCTGTGAAGAGCTGTTTGGCTACGCCCATGGCAGACATGCCCTTGGGCCAGCCGGCGTAGAACGTGACGTGGGTGATTGCTTCGATGAGCTCCTCTTGGGTCACGCCGTTCTCGAAGGCGCGACCGAGGTGGAAGCCCAACTGGTCGGTGTTTCCGCCAGCGGTGAKCACGGCCACGGTGATGAGGCTGCGGTCCCGTGGGGAAAGTTMAGGCCGGTTCCAGACGTCTTCGAAAAGCACGTCGTCGGTGAGCGCGGCAAGCTTTGGCGCGAAGTCGCCGAACATCTTTCTGCCGCCTCCGAGCTGCTTGGGTTGGTTAGTCATGATGATCCTTCTTTCGGTTTGGAATCTTTCGTGCGTCAAAGCGTGAAGTCCTCGGCGAGGATGCTGTCCAGCTCCGCCACGTCCCCGGCCACCATCGGCTCGCACAGGGTGCCATGGAGCGCATTTACCGCCGTGGCGGTCACGTCTGTCACCGCCGTCGCGCCTGCACCGTGAGTTCGTGGGTACCGTAGCTGTCGTCGTCGGGGTTGACGGTCACGCCGGGGGCGACGAGCTGATCGATGGGGTCCAGAACGTCGCTGGACAAAGTGATGTCGGCGGCCGGCAGGTAGGACTCGAGCTGTTCCATGGTGCGCGGTCCGACGATCGCTGCCGTGACGCCTCGGTGGTTGATCACGAACGCTCTGGCGAGCTCGACGAGCGTCAGCCCGGATTGTTCGGCCAACTGGGCGAGATCTTCGACGACGTCGAGTTTTCGCTGGTTGGCCGGGCTTGACATGTCGAACCGGGCATTSGGACGCGCGGACGAGGTCGGTGAGGGCGCCGAGGGTTTCCTCGACATCCGTGTCGGGACTGGGCCGGTGGACCTGGTAGAGGTCGAGGTAGTCGGTGTTCAGGCGGCGGAGGGAGTCTTCGACCTCGCGGATGATCCAGCGGCGGGATCCACCGCGCTGGTTGGGGTCCTCGCTCATGGGCATGAAGAACTTCGTGGCGAGGAACACGTCGTCGCGGCGTCCCTCGAGTGCCTGCCCGACGATCTCCTCGGATGCCCCGCCTGAGTAGACGTCGGCGGTGTCGATGAAGTTGATGCCAGAGTCGAGGGCACGGTGGATAATCCGGATGGCGTCCGTGCGGTCGTCGTTGCCCCAGGGGCCGAACATCATCGCTCCGAGGCACAAGGGACTGACCTGCACGCCGGTGCGGCCAAGTGGGCGATATTCCATGGTGGTGTCTTCTCTCGGTCTTAGGCTGCGGCGGTCTCAGGCTTCGGGGATGACCATGGCGAAGCGCTCCAGCCGGGCCTCGTCCGGGTCCGGTCCGTTGCGCACGCCGGTATCGAGTGCGTCRACAGCGGCGAGTTCGTCGGCACTGAGTTCAAAGTCGAAGATGTCGAAGTTCCCGGCGATGCGTGCMGGGTTGGTCGACTTCGGGATGGCTGAACGGCCCTGCTGCAAATGCCAGCGGAGCATGACCTGTGCCGGACTCTTGCCGTGCGTTTGTCCGATGCTGGTGATCGTCGGGTCTTCCATCACGTTCCTGCGGTCCTTGCCCCATCCCGGGTAGAAGGTGATGCCACCGATCGGCGACCAGGCCTGGGTGAGGATCCCGTGTTCGGTGTCGGCTGCCTGGACGTCCGGCTGGGTGAAGTAGGGGTGCAGTTCGACCTGGTTCACGGCCGGGACGATCTCGGTGGTCGCCAGCAGCTGCTCGAGGTGGTGCGGCATGAAGTTGCTGACGCCGATCGCCCGCACGCGCCCGTCAGCGAGCAGGCGCTCGAGTGCTTTGTACGCGGCGATGGTTTTCTCGAAGCGGTCGGGGGCGGGCTGGTGCAGGATGAGCAGGTCGAGGTAGTCGACGCCGAGCTTGCCGGTCGCTTTATCCCAAGCGTGCAGCGTCTGGTCGTAGCCGTAGTCGCTGACCCAGACCTTGGTCTCGATGAACACCTCCGCACGGTCCAGGCCCGAGTTGCGGATGCCCGCACCGACCTCCCGCTCGTTGCCATAGGCGGCGGCGGTGTCGATATGCCGGTAGCCGGCAGCAAGCGCGGCCTCGACGGCGGCCGTGGTCTGCTCGGGGGCGCTTTGGAAGACGCCCAGACCGAGGGCGGGCATCGTGATGCCGTTGTTGAGAGTAAGTTTCATGTCCATGCCTTTCACGRTATTCAGAGGTGYGCCGTTGTGGGAGGGCACATCATTACCTCTATCGAGGGGGAGGCGGCACCGCGAGGGGTGCCGTTCGTTGGTCGTTGCCCTGAGTTTGCCGGGCCGGCCAGCTCAGCGGACGCGCTCGGCCGCCGGTACGGGCACGGCCATCCGGGGTGCCCTGGTGCGACGGGCCGCCAGGTCTGCGGGCAGAATGAGGGCCGCGGTGACGGCCAGGGCAAGGAGGAGCAGGACACTGCCCGTGGTCAGCGCAACGCTGACCTGCGCGGCCAGGTGCGCTACGGCAGACCCCGTGGTCGGGACGGTCGCTGCGGCAGCGACCGCGATACCAAGCCCGAGGCAGGTGCCGACCTGATGGAAGGTGTTCACCAGGCCGGATGCGGCGCCGGCGTCGGCCGCGGGGGCGCCGATGATGCCGAACGAGGTCAGTGGCGCAAAAGCGAGGCCCTGACCGGCCCCGATAAGGATCATCGGCAGAGCCACCCCTGTCAGGTATGCGGAGTCGACTCCGGCTCGGCTGAGCCAGAACATCCCCGTCAACGTGAGCAGGATCCCGGTCAGGAGCAGGACCGAGCCCGGCATCCGGCCAACGAGCCGGGGGATGCTCATCGCGGCKGCGAAGTTGACCGCCGTCATGGGTAGGAATCCGATGCCGGCCTGCAGCGGGTCGAAGCCCAGCACTTCCTGCAGGTACTGGGTGGTGAAGAAGAAGAACCCGATCATTGCGCCCAGATAGAGGAAGCGGGCCAGGTAGGCGCCGGTGCGGCGGCGGCTCGCGAACAGCCGCAAGGGCATGATCGGCTGGGCCGCCCTGCGCTCGATCAGCACAAATACGACCGCGAGCACGGCGCCGGCACTGACGGCCGTGATTGTGACCGGTGAGGTCCAACCGGCGTCGGTGGTGTTGATGATGCCGAACACGAGAGCGCCGACACCGAGGGTGGCGCTGAGCGCGCCGAATACGAGAGCGCCGACACCGAGGGTGGCGCTGAGCGCGCCGAATACGTCGAAGCGGCCGCGGGCCCGGCCTGTTTCCGGGATGAACCGCGGCGCGAGGGCGATCATCGCGGCGCCTATGGGCACGTTGACGAAGAACCCGGCGCGCCAGGAGATCCAGTGGGCCAGCGCGCCGCCGATGACCAGCCCGAGGCTGGCGCCGATCCCTGCGGTAGCGCCGTACAACGCGACGGCCCGGGTGCGCTCGCGGCCCTCCGGGAAGCTCGCGGTGAGTAGGGACAGTGACGCGGGCGCGACGATCGCGGCTCCGATGCCCTGGACGGCGCGGCCGGCGATCGCCCACCACCCCGCCGGGGCGACGCCGATCAGCAGGGACGCGATCGAGAACACCACCAGCCCGAAGACGAAGACACGGCGCCGGCCGAGCAGATCGCCTGYCCGGGCGCCAAGGAGGAGCAGTCCGCCGAAGACCAGCGTGTACGCATCCTGAACCCACGAAAGCTCGCCGGTGCTCAGCCGCAGATCGGCCTGCAGGCTCGGCAGCGCGGTKAAGATGACCGAGTTGTCCAGCAGGATCATAAAGTAGCTGACGAGGATGGTCGCCAGGGTCGCCGCCGGGTGGGGAGCGGTTGCGGGTGCAGGTTTCATGCTTTCAATGCAACCGTGGTTCCTTACGGGTCGGGAGTCACTGTCGTTCCGGGTAATGCCAGTCCCTCCCTCGTCGCATCGACCGCGCGTAGCGTGGATGCCATGACACACAGCGACGACGTGCGGAAATTCCTGACCTCCCGCCGTGCCAGGATCACGCCCGAGGAGGCCGGCCTCCCGGCCTATGGCGGCAACCGGCGCGTTACCGGGCTGCGCCGCGAGGAAGTCGCCATGCTCGCCGGAATGAGCATCGATTACTACATACGCCTTGAGCGGGGAAACCTCTCCGGCGCCTCGGATAGCGTCCTTGAAGCCCTCGGTCGTGCCCTGAAGCTTGACGACGCCGAAACGGCCCACCTTTTTGACCTTGCTCGCGCCGCCACCGCCTCCCCCCGGGTGCGGCGCAAGCGCAGCCCGCAGACGGTGCGGCCGAGCGTGCAGCGCGTCATCGATGCGATCACGACGGCGCCGGCCTGGGTCCGCAACGACCGAGGGGATGTCCTCGCCGCCAACGAACTGGGCCGTGCCCTTTATCTGGACATGATGGCAGAGAGGCCCACTCCGCCGAACAGCGCACGCTTCACCTTCCTGAATCCGAAAGCGCGGGAGTTCTTCGCCGATTGGGAACGCGCAGCGGATGACGTCGTCGCAGTCCTGCGCTCCACGGCCGGGAAAAACCCCTACGACAAGGACCTCACGKACCTGATCGGTGAACTCTCAACCCGCAGCGAGGAGTTCCGCACCCGGTGGGCCCGTCACGACGTGAAGTACCACCGCGCCGGCCGGAAGCGGCTCCACCATCCGATCGTCGGGGACTTGGACTTGAGCTTTGAAGCACTCGAGCTGCCAGCTGACCCGGGACTGCGCATCAACGTGTACACAGCAGATCCCGGGACACCCTCCGAGGATGCACTGAAAGTCCTGGCCAGTTGGGCCGCGACCCAGCAGCCCACCCCGCAGATCCCCCTCAAGGAGAAGAAGTGATCGACCGTCCCTCCACCGTGCTCATCGTTGGCGCCACCGGCAGCATCGGCCGCCACGMAGTGGCCGAGGCGCTGCGGCAGGGTTACGCGGTCCGGGCGCTCGTGCGMGACCCCGCCCGCGCCGCCCGACTTCTTCCCGAAAGTGTGGAACTGGTGATCGGGGATCTGACTCGTCCCGAAACCGTCTGCCCGGCCGTCGACGGAGTCGACGCAATCGTGTTCACCCACGGATCCACGAGCGGCGAACGCGACGTGCGGGATAACGACTACACCGGCGTCGCCAACGTCCTCAAAGCCTTGGGCGGCCGCCGGACACGCATCGCGCTCATGACTGCTATTGGCACCACACGACCAGGCGTCGCCTACGCCCAGTGGAAGCTGCGCAGTGAGCGGCTCATCCGCGCCAGCGGTAACCTCTTGATGCAGCCGAAGACATTGTCGACCTCCCTGTCGCCTTTGAGCCCCAAATGTTCCGCCACGACCTCGCCACAATCACAGCAAGAAGCCTCAAAGCCGGGGACTAAATCGGGGCTCCTGCTCCTATCCCTCCGATGCAGCAAAGAATCCGGTCATCGATCCCAATTCTCCGGAGGCGGGTGGATTTGCTCCCTGCCGGGAGCAAGTGATCGCAGCGGCTTTGTTCGCGTATGCGGCCAAGGCGTGCAGTTCGTCCGGGCTAAGCTCTTGCAGGCGTGATCTGGATGCGGCCCCGAGTACGTCCATTTGCGCGAGTCCGGAGATCAGTGCGGCCATGAAGGAGTCCCCTGCCCMGACGGTGTCGGTCACGGTGATGGATTCTCCGGGCATCTCCACACGGCAGCGTCGGGTGAGGATCACGGGGCCCTGGGCGCCACGGGTCAGTGCCACTAACGATGGTCCGAGCTCCAGCCACGCTGACATCGACTCGTCCTGGGTCCGGTCGGGGTAGAGCCAGCGGAGATCTTCGTCGCTGGCTTTGACGATGTCGGCGACGGCAACGAAGTCTTCTGCCCGTTGGCGGGCGGTAGCCGGTTCGGGGTTGATGACGGGGCGGCAGTTGGGGTCGAAGCTGATGGTGGCGTGGGGCCGGGCCGCCTCGATGAGTCCCCGTACCGACGTCCCGCCCGGGGGAGCGCCGTCGCGATGGAGCCGGTGTGGACATKGAGTGAGCTCTCCACTGCTGCCAGGGCCGGGATGGAKGCCCCGTTAATATCCCAAGTGACGGCGAACGAATATTGCGCGGCTCCGGTGGCGTCCAGGGATGCCAGCGCGGTTGATGTCGGCAGGGAACCGCCGACAATGGCATGGACGCCGTTGCTGTCCAGATGCTCGGCGATCATCCGCCCATGGCGGTCTTCGGCGAAGTGCGTGATGAGGCTGGTTGGGAGGTCCAGGCGGGCGCAGCCGACGGCAACGTTCAGGGGGCTGCCTCCGGGGTGGGTTTCGGGCGTGGTGTTTCCTCGGAAGGGGTCATCGATGATGTCGACAAGTGATTCGCCGATGACGGTGACCAGGGGGACGTTGTCAGAGAGGTCTGGGTGGGGACCGTTCTCGGGTGGTGGCATGTGTGCTTCCTTGCAGGTTGGTGCTGAGCGTGGTTGCTGATGTCCCGGAGTTGAGGGGCCTAGCGGCCCGGGTAGACGACGGCTTTGAGCTGGCCGGTTTGCTTGCCCGCCTTCAGGGCTTCTTCGGATTCGGCGAGGGTGAACTTGCCGGTGACCAGGATGTCCAGGTCCACCTGGCCGTCGGCGATGAGCTGGATGGCCAAGGGCCAGGTGTTGGTGTAGCGGAAGACGCCGGAGAGCCAGATTTCGCGGTTCTGGATGTAGGAGACGGGGAGTTCGACKTCGTCGGCCCCGAGCCCGACCAGGATGACCCTGCCGGCGGGGCCCACGGCTTTGATGCCCGAGCGGACGGCCTGCGGGGCGCCGGAGGCRTCGATGAAGGCATCGACGTCGAGCCCTTCGACGCTGTCGGTCCTGGCGTTGAGGGCGTGCGTGGCGCCGTGTTTCAGGGCGAAGGCCAAGCGGTCTTCGGCGATGTCGCTGATGTAGATTTCGGTGGCGCCGTAGGCGCGGGCGGCTTGGGCGGCGATGATGCCGATGGGGCCGGCGCCGGCGATCAGGACCCKGCTGCCGGGCTTGATCCGGGCGCGTTCGCAGGCCCAGAGGCCGACGGAGAGCGGTTCGATGAGGGCGGCTGCCTCGTCGCTGACGCTGTCCGGGATGTCGTAGGCGAAGTCGCTCTGGATGGTGACGTATTCGGCGAAGGCTCCGTCGACCGGCGGGGTGGCGTAGAACTCGATGTCGGGACACAGGTTGTACCGTCCCGCTTTGCACTGCTTGCATTTCCGGCAGGGCCGCTGCGGTTCGACGGCGACCCTCTGGCCGATGCGGCCCGGGTCACCAGCGCTTCCAACGGCGGCGATCCGGCCGGAGAGCTCGTGGCCGAGGATCAGCGGGTGGTCCACGACGTAGTCGCCGATCCGGCCGTGCTCGTAGTAGTGGACGTCGCTGCCGCAGACGCCGACGGCGGCGACCTTCACCAGGACCTGGTCCGCTTCCAGCTTGGGGACGGGCAGGGTTTCCATGGCCATGTCGCCCTGGCGTTTGAGGACGGCGGCGCGCATGGTGGCCGGTACTTCGGGATATCCGGAGGTGCGGGACTGTGCGGTTGATGTTGTCATCGAAGTGATCCTTTTTCTAATACGGATCGAAGGGGGCCGGTTACTTGACGGCGCTATTTGACGGCGCCGAGGGAGAGTCCCTGGACGAGTTTGTCCTGGGCGGCAAAACCGGCGAAAAGTACGGGCAGGGAGATCACGACCGCGGCGGCGCAGACCTTGGCGAGGAACTGTCCCTGGCCTGAGACGAAGCCGGTGAGGAAGACCGGGGCGGTGCCGGCCACGACACCGGTGAGGACCCGGGCGAGGAGGAGTTCGTTCCAGCTGAAGATGAAGCAGATCAGCGCGGTGGCGGCGATGCCGGGCATCGCGACCGGGGCGACGACCTTCCGGAGCGTCAGCAACAGGCCCGCGCCGTCGATCTGGGAGGCCTCGAGCATTTCAACGGGCACTTCGTCGAGGAAAGAGCGCATCATCCACACGGCGATGGGCAGGTTCATCGAGGTGTACATCAGGCCCAGGAACCAGATGTTGTCCAGCGCCCCGGCGGTTTTGGCGAAAAGGTAGAGCGGCAGGACGGCCGCGACCACGGGCATCATCTTCGTGGAGAGGAAGAAGAACATGACGTCGGTCCACTTCTTCACCGGACGGATGGAAAGTGCGTAGGCGGCCGGTATGGCCAGCAGCAGGACGAGAACGGTGGAGAAGATCGAGGCGGTGGCGGAGTTGATCAGCGACGGCCACGGKCTGACACCGGACGTTGCCCCGAAGAACTCCTTGTAGGCGTCCAGCGTCAGGTCGGCGGCGACGGAAGGCGGGTTCGTCGCGGCGTCCGTTTCGGAGTGGAAAGAGGTCAGGATCATCCACAGGACCGGTACCGMGAACAGCAGGGCCAGCAGCCAGGCGGCGATGCCGGCGGCCGTGTTATTGCGGGTGGGGTCCATGCGTGACTTGCCCCGGCGTCGGGAACCGGTTGTGCGGGCGGGCGGGGCGGGGACTGATGCCCGGGGTTCGGCCGGGGTGAGGGTGCTCATCGTGCTGCCTCCTTCTTGAAGAGCGAGAATACGGTGCGGAGTGCGAAGGTTGCCACGATGATGGTGCCGATGACCACCACGACGCCGGCGGCGGACGCCAGCCCGTATTCGTTGGCGTAGTAGAACGTCTCATAGATGGCGTAGGGCAGGTTGGCCGTGCCCAGGCCGCCGGAGGTGATGACGAAGGTAGCGTCGAAATTCTGCACGATGTAGATGGCCCCGAGCAGTCCGCCGAGTTCCAGGTACTGCCGCAGGTGCGGCAGCGTGAGGTGGCGGAAGATGTCCCAGGGGCTTGCGCCGTCCATCTGGGCGGCTTCGACGGTGTCCATCGGACGGKACTGAAGGCCGGCCAGCAGGATGAGCATCATGAACGGGGTCCACTGCCAGACCAGCGAGACGATGATGGCCATCAGGGGTGCCGAGGACAGCAGGTCCGGCTGGGGCGGGGCGTCGCTGCCAAAGAGTGACCAGACCCAGGTCAGGGCGCCGTTGATCAGGCCGTACACGGGGTTGAGGATGGCATGTTTCCAGATGAGCGCCGCGGCAACCGGAACGATGAGGAACGGTGCGATCAGCATGGTTCGGGCCAGGCCCCGGCCAATGAACTTTTTGTCCAGGAGCAGGGCCAGGCCGAGGCCGAGGACCAGGCTGGCCAGGACCACCGAGACGGTCTCGATAATGGTGGTGACGATCGCCTGCAACATGTAGGGATCGGTGAGGACCTGGACGTAGTTCTCAATGCCGGCGAACCCGGTCTTGTCCGGGCTCAGGCTGTTCCAGTTCATGAACGAAATGATCAGGGTCACCACGAACGGAAGCTGGGTGACGATGATAAGGAAGATCAGTGCCGGAAGCAGCGGTGCACGCCGTGCCCAGGCCACGGCGCGTTCCCGCGCCCTGGCGTTCTTCGAAGGTGTGGCGGTGCTGCTCCCGTGCCGGGAGACGCGCGCCGTTGCGGTAGTCATGATGTTCTCCTGCGGTTCGGTTGTTGCTACTTGTACTTGTCGCCGACTTTTTGTGCGGCTTCCTGGCCCTTGGCCACGGCATCGGCCACGGAGCCCTGGCCGGCGATGGCGGAGCTCACACCCTGGGACACCCTGGTGCCCAGGGCGGCGAACTCGGGAATGCCGACAAACTGGATGCCGACGGCCGGTCGCGGCTGGACGCCGGGGTTTTTCGGATCGGCGTTCTCTATGGCAAAGCGTTCGGCCTTGAAGAACGGCGCGGCCTGCTGGAAGTCGGCGTTCTCGTACGTGGAGATGCGCTTGCCGGACGGGACCTTGGCCCAGCCGAGCTTGGCAGCGACCAGTTCCTCGTACTTCTTGGAACTGGCCCAGGCAATGAACTTCCCGGCAGCGTCCTGCTTCTTTGAAGCTGCCTGCATGGCCCAGGACCAGGTCCACAGCCAGCCCGAGGACTTAGTCTCCTTTACCGGGGCCTGCGCGTAGCCGATCTTGCCCTTCACGGGGGAGGCATCCGCTTCCAGAGCTCCGGCCGCCGAGGTGGCGTCGTACCACATTGCGGTCTTGCCCTGGCTCATGTTGTTCAGGCACTCGGTGAACCCGGCCTGGGCGGCCCCTGCTTCGCCATGGTCGCGGACCAGCTTGGTGTAGAAATCGACCGCCGCGGTGAACTCGGGAGCGTTGACCTTTGCATTCCAGTCCTTGTCGAACCAGGTCCCGCCGAACGTGTTCACCACGGTGGTCAGGGGTGCGAAGACCTGGCCCCAGCCGGGCTCGCCGCGCAGGCAGATGCCCTTCATCCCTKGCGCTGCCCCGTCGACCTTGGCGGCGAGGCCGGCGACCTCGTCCCACGTCGGCTTCTCCGGCATCGTCAGGCCCTTGGCGTCGAAGATGTCTTTCCGGTACATCAGGAAGGAAGACTCACCGTAAAACGGTTCACCATAGAGCTTGCCGTCCTTGCCKGTCAGGGAGGCGGTGTAGGCCGGCAGGATGTCCGCCTGGTTGAACTCGGCATCCTTGGCCACGTTGTCCAGCGGTGCCAGCCAGCCGTTGGCGGAATAGAAGKGRATTTCGTAGTTGGACAGCGACGCAATGTCGTACTGGCCGGCCTGGCTCGAGAATTCCTGGCTGATTTTGGCTCGAACRTCGTTTTCCGGCAGGACGGTGTAGTTGACCCTGATGCCTGTTTCCTTGGTGAAGTTATCAGCGGTGAGCCGCTGCAGGTCCTCCATTTGGGGGTTGTTCACCATCAGGACATTGATGCTGTTGGGGTCGCCGGCGGAATTGCCGCCACCGGCGCCTGCGCACGCCGAGGCGCTGAGTGCCACGCACAGGGCGCCTGCCGCCAACGTGGCGACGCGTATTTTTGCGCGCATTAAGGACTCCTTTGTTCTTCAGGGGATGCGATGCTGCCCATTCCGACTGCTGCGTCGGGGTGCGGGGCCGAAGATGGGCGACCGGCTCGAKGTCGGTTGCCTTGCTGCTGTTCMTCAAGATTAGGCCTGCGGGATATGACACAACTAGCGCCCTGGTTGCCAATTTCTGATACTAATTTTCGCCGCCCTTGCCCCAAGAAGCCGCTAACCTAGGGGAAGGCGCTGAGGTGCCGTCCAGATTTCATAACCACTCACCAAACGGAGAATTGCAATGACTGCCKCGGAGCCTCCCGACGGAGCAACTGCCAGGATGGCCGAACGGCTGCTGGGTATGCACGCAAACCGGGAGGTCATMCCGCCCGACCCCAACCACTCAGTCCGATGGCATGAGCACGACTATCCCAGCCCGGTGGCGCGCTGGAATTATCATCCCGAGTACGAGATCCACCTCATCCGCAAGGGCACCGGAAAATTCATCGTCGGAGACCACATCGGCACCTTCGAGGCCGGCCAGGTGTCTCTCGTGGGGTCGGGACTGCCGCATGATTGGGTCAGCGACCTTGAGCCCGGCGAAGTCCTGGAGAAGCGGGACGCCGTCATCCAGTTTGACGGAAAATGGGTCGAGCAGACCGCTGCCTTCGTCCCTGAATTGGCCGAGCTCAAACCCTTGCTGGAACAGTCCGCACGCGGCGTCGAGTTCCTGGGCCGCTCAGCCGCGTCGGCCGCAGCGTCCATCGAGGCGATGGGCGCCTCCACCGGATTGGATCGGCTCCACCACCTCTTGGAGCTATTTACAATTCTGGCGCGGGCGCCCCAGGAGGAACGGCGCTACCTTGCCGACGAATGGTTCAGGCCGCAGCTGGACGGCMAGGCCGCGGCCGTGGTGGACATGGTTCTCGAGTACGTATTCAGCAACCACGCCGGCAGCGTCAAGATGTCGGAGGCCGCAGCCATGGTGGGGATGCCGGAGCCGACATTCTCGAAGTACTTCAAACGTGCCACAGGCCAGAACTTTAGTGACCTGGTCCGGAAACTTCGACTGRCCCACGCACGGCGCCTGCTGGAGCGGAGCGACAAAGCGATCTCCGAGATCTGTTACKAAGTCGGCTTTTCGAATCTGTCCAACTTCAACCGGCACTTTCTCAACGACGCAGGGGAAACTCCACGGCAGTACCGGCAGCGCGTCCAAAGCTGACCACACCGCGCCATTCCAGGCTGCGATTTAGCCCCCATTMTCGACTAACAGTCGCAGGTAGGGGGCAGTTGTGCCCAGGAAACCGTGCGGTTTTCAATCGAGGGCACCGATTACGAAATAGGCCTGTCAGCCGGGAACGCGGCCGAATTGCGTTGTTGCCGGACGCCATTAGGACTAGGCCGGTATTGGGTCTAGCGTGGGGAAGAGGGCGCGCATGAATGCGCGCCGGCAGGGGGCCGGACGGGGATCCGGGTTCGTCTTCGCATCAGTGGGGCCGGCGTCAGGGATTCACTAACAACGCCTCTGGGGTCTCAAAGGCGAAAGAACGGAACAGCAATGATGGCTGACCCGGAAAACCACCTGCACAATAGCTTTGCCGGCCGTGGCGTGTATCTGCTGGACGACCACGAGGTCGTGCGGCGGGGCCTGCGGCAACTGATCGAGTCCGATGGTCTGAGCATCGCCGGTGAATCAGGATCCGCCCGCGAAGCAGTCCGGCGGATCCCTGMCCTTCGCCCGGAACTGGTCATTCTTGACGATGATCTTCCCGACGGTTCCGGTGCCGACGTCTGCCGGGCMATCACCGCGGCCGACCCGGGCATCCRCTGCGTGCTGATGACCGCGGACACCGACGAAGCCGTGCTGATCGACTCMATTCTGGCCGGTGCCCGGGGGTGCCTGTCCAAGCAGCACGACAGCAGCGAACAACTCAGGCTCATCCGACGGGCCTTGGCCGGGTACACCGCGTACAGCGCCCGGTTCCACCCGGCGCTCGTGGCCCCGTTCTCCCTGCTCGGTCCGCAAGGGCCGGAGGAGAGACTCCAGCGACTATCAAAGCGGGAAATGACTGCCGCCATCGGCCTGGCGAAAGGGCTGAGCAACCGCCAGATCAGCCAGGAAATGTTCCTGGCAGAAAAGACCGTGAAGAACATGGTCTCGACCATCCTGATGAAACTCGGCATGGCGCGCAGGACCCAGGCCGCCGTGCTCGTCACCACCACCCTGAATCACTCCGAAAGCCCCGCCGACGGCGGCTACCGGTCCAGCCGGTTCCCGGATCTGGTCGCCGAAGTCACGGCCGCGCTGCTGAACTGCACCAGCGAGGGCCCCACCGTGCCGCCCACGGACGCCGTGCGGGCAGGGGATGCCCTCCGGCTTGCCGATGCCCTTGCCGCGGCCAGGGCCGGACGGATGGTCACCCACCCTCAACCAAGCCGCACGTAGGAGMCCGGGACGCGAACGGCGTTCCCGGGTCCGGGCAGCGGGACAACCGGCTGTTTCCCCTTAGCGCGGCATTTGGGGCGTTGAGGGGAAATTACGGGGCTGCGGAAAATCTTCGTCGCCTACAGGCTTGAGGGATCCTGTCCGAAGAGAACCGCACCCCGATCAGCCGCCGTGAACTGGAGATCTATGGACCACCCAGTTGGCGGACGACGCCACGAGTCCGGCATGGGCGGCAAGCCTTTACACGGGGTAGTCCCGGAGTAACCATTGGTGGATGACCCGTCCTGCAGAAACCCTCACCGTAGCTCTGGAAGATGTAGGCGATACCTCATGGCGGGCCAGGATCCTGACAATCCTTGGGTCCCAGTACGGAAGCACCCAGCGGCGTTTTGTGGGCCAGATTGACGGGAAAACCCGGTACAAAAGCTCGACCTTTCCCGTTGTAGGATCGGTCGGCCCGGTTTCCCCTCACGAGCAATGGGCTCCGGGGATGACGGCCGCGCTGGAAGAACTGCAGCGGGATCTGACCAAGGACGGCTGGGGACAGGCCTCTCGGGGGAGGGACCCGTGGTCACTAAYGTATGAGCGCGTCACATCCGGCCTTACGTGACTACGGCGGTTGAGGCCATGCGCGCCGATCCTGAACCAATTCGACGCATCGTCAAAAGCCCGGTCAGGATTGGGTGAGCGGTGCCGCCGGTGCCACTGCCTGACGGAGCCTCGGTTTCACGCCTGGCCGCGGGCCGCCTCCTGAGCCCGTGCCGGGACTTATGGCAGGTTCCAGCCGCGACGGGTCACACCAGACTGGGCAAAGGAAGGTAGGAGGCTCGCTCATGACTGTGCTTGTTGMCTATGCAAGTGCGCTGGGCTCCACCCGAKAGATAGCTCAACATGTAGCCTCCCGCATGGCGGCTGCACTAGGCGACGTTGAATGCCGATCGGTGGAGGAGGTCAAGTCTGTCTCCGACTACGAGGCCGTTGTGGCCGGCAGCGCCATCCACAATCAGGCGTGGCTGCCCCCGGCTTTGCTGTTCTTCACCCAYGGTAATGATGGTAAAGGTCCTGAACTGGCGTGACTCGTCGCCCACCTRACGCGTGTGAACGCTGTCTTTCCCATGATTMGTCCACCGGTTCAKGACCAGCACCAAGCTCGTTGAGCCAGGCGGACATGRCMTAATAGGAGCCTGAATCACCAAAGTCCCGTTACMGTGCTGTCTGCCGGCCTGGCCAACGTGCAACACACTAAGAACAGGGCCGTCGTCATATTGACCCAGGAACTACCCCAAGTCATTGTCGGCGTTGATACCCACGCCGACACTCACCACGTCGCCGTTGTCACCGAATACGGCAAACCCATCGCTGATCAAAATTCGCTGCAACAGCTGCCGGCTACAGCKAGCTGCTTGATTTCATCAACAGCCACGGCATCGTGACCGCGGTTGGGGTGGAAGGGACAGGCTCCTACGGGGCCGAACTGTCCAGGGTGTTAGTCAAAGAAGAACTCAGGGTCTTCGAGGTTAACCGGCCAAACCGTCAGCACCGCAGGATCCGGGGAAGGTCGGATCCACTGGACAGTCCCTGCGATCCGAAATCGCTGCCGCTGATGCGCTCCTGCAAGAAATCCTTGATTCGTATGCACCATTGCTGACCGAACTTCCAKGCGTCGGCGTTGAAGTCGCCAGCCAGCTCCTTGTCACAGTCGGAGACAACCCCGAACGGATCAACAATGAAGCACAGTTCGCAGCCCTCACCGGCACCGCTCCCGTACCCGCATCATCCGGCAAGACMAACCGTMACAGACTCAGCAGAGGTGGTGACCGMCAGGCCAACAGCGCCCTCCACCACGTCGTACTCTCGCGCATGCAATCGGACCACCGAACCAAAGACTATGTTGCCAAACGTATCGCCGACGGCAAGAGCAAACGGGAAACCATGCGCTGCCTCAAACGCTACGTCGCGCGGGAAATCTATCGCCAGATATTCAACCCTGTCGCAGCTCCTGACATCGCCGACCTCCGGCCCCTCAGGCAGCAACTCGGCGTCACGCCGCAGCAAGCAGCCGAGCAACTCAGTCAGTGGCCCTCCAACCTTTCCCGCATAGAACGAGGCATCGGMAGAAACGACCATGTCGCCCAAAGGTACCGACAGTGGCTCACCGAGCAGCACCTGTCCACAACCGGGGACAATTCCCAAGCGTTATCCACCGCTACCACCGCCGAGGGAGCTACCCCAATGGCTCCCAAAAATCCAGCCGTGGATAACCCGAATTGGCCCCAATCGTGGACAGCTCAAAGTCACCTTGAGTTGCGCCACGCMAGCCCACAAAAGCGTCATGACGCGGGATTGCGGACTGCTTACGGGCTGAAGGGCTGAAGTAAGGAAGCCTGCACATCCACCATGATTGCCGGTGACGCTCATTCCATCGACTGCTCCGGGGGGCGCTGCACGGCGCATACTGATCTCATGAACACGACCCTGGCCACGGTTTGGCTGCCCGCGCTCGTCCTAGTCCCGTGTCTGGGCATCTGGATATACAGCATCGTCGATTTCAGCAGGACTGACGAGCGGGACATGCGCACATTCCCAAGGGACATCTGGCTCGTGGTCCTGGTCTTGGGAAGCGTCGCCGGCGGAATTGCCTGGCTTCTGGGCGGAAGGCCTCAGCAGCCAGGCTCCCCACGTCGGCCGTGACGACACGCGTTGCCGCGGCAAGTGCAGCTCCGCGGGGCTCTCCCTTCCCTCTTAATGAAGAATTCAGGGCCACCCTCTTAATGAAGAATTCAGGGCCACCCTGTCGGCGGCACGCTGTCGACCTCCGGATGCCTACCCCCGCACCGACCACAGGAAAGCGTCTCATTTTCGGACTAGGGTCTCCCTCAGGGCTACCCATAATCGGGCCGCTCCGCCCGTTTTGAGGGGAACGCAACGTGGCAAGTGAAGGCACTGTCCTAGCTTCTCTCGAATCGTGATCAGCTACCGCGCCGCAGTCGCGATCAGTGCCGTCCTCAAGACGACGTCTCTGAAGCGATGTTGAATTTGACGCCTATAGGAGCATCATGGGCCCGAGTTGGCCAAACGACCTGTCTGGGTGTTCAGCGTGGGGATGTMCGACGCCCTGCCCAAGCCGTTTCGCAAGCGCGGTGCAGCACTGCAACAGAAGCGTCTGGAACTAGCTCARTTCCAGGAAGTTCCGCTTCGCGGCCACAAAGTCTTCTCCGGTGTCTACCAGGCCGGCCAGATGCCCGCGCTGCTCCGGGTCTTGTTCCGGGTCACCGGCGGCCGCTTTGGAGACTTGCGGGACTGGGCGGCTGTCGACGCGTGGACGGATCAGATTACAGCCCAACTCGCTAATMCGGCGTCGTCCACCCCAGGGAGCATCACGGCATAGCCTGGCTGGGATTGTGTGCCTGGTGTATCCCCGCAGCGGGAGAGGAATCGGCCGCGCCCTGCAGAGCAGACCGGAAGCCGAACGCATCGTGACGCAGGTCGCGGAGAACATCCAACGCGCCGAACCGACCGAAGCGGACGGATGCCGCCAGCTCTTTCACCCGCGTTGGGTGACGACTGCCCCCATTGGAAGCGTTAGCTTGGAGAACACGTGATTGACCAGCCTCTATCGCTTGTGCGACCTCGCTGAAGGCTCCCGCCGTCGAGCGGACGGCCAGCGGAAGGAGAAGGGATGCTCAACTGGTACCACGGGCGCACCGCACCCGTTCTCCAGGTCCTCTCGGCGCCTCCGTTTGCTGGGGGCCGTCTTTCGGGCGGACGATGGACATTCGGGTTGACCCGAAACGTCACAGGCGCACCGGGTTGCCCGGAATGAGCGAGCGTGCCGCGTCGCCGCCCAGTATCGATCCGATCGTCGTGATTCGTTCCAGGCCATACATCGCTGCGCTCGTGYTGGCAGCGGTCTTGGGCGTTCCCATCTCTGTCATTGCCTACGGTTTTCTCGCTTTGGTCGCGGCGGTCCAGCGGTTCGTCTTCGTCGGGCTGCCGAGTCAAGTCCTCGGGGGTCCTGCTCCTGCGTGGTGGCCGGTTCCGTGGTTGGTGCTGTGTGGGCTGTTGACGGCGTTGACCATCCGGTATCTGCCCGGAACCGGGGGCCACTCACCCGCGTTCGGATTCAAGACAGGCGGCGGTCCGCCCAGCAGTCGGGAGCTCGTGGGCATCGTTCTCGCGGCACTGACTACGCTCAGCCTGGGTGCCGTGCTCGGGCCCGAGGGGCCGCTGATCGCGATCKGTGGCGGCCTCGGGGCGTTGGCGGTGCACCTGGTGAAGAAGGACGCTCCGCCGATGGCCCTGACGATCATGGCGTCGGCTGGCAGCTTCGCAGCGATCAGTACCCTGCTCGGCTCGCCCGTGCTCGGTGCATTCCTGATCATGGAGGCTGCCGGGATCGGGGGAATGGCGCTGAGTCTGGTGGCCCTGCCCGGACTGATCGCATCTGGCGTCGGGGCGCTGGTGTTCGTCGGCTTGGACGGCTGGACCGGGTTGGGCAGCTTCTCKCTGGCGCTGCCCGCKGTGCCGCCTGCGGTGCCGCCGACGTTGGCGACGATGGGCTGGGCGGTGATCATGGGCGCGGCCGGGGCGCTGTTGGGATGGTTGATCCGCTGGGTCGCGCTGTCGCTTCGTCCGGTCGTGCATCTGAACCGGGTGTTGGTGACGTCTGCGCTCGGCTTGCTGATCGGTCTTACCGCGATGGCGTACCAGCTGATCTCCGGGCACAGCTTCACGCAGGTGTTGTTCTCGGGGCAGGACGCACTTCCGGAGCTGGTCGCTGACGCCGCGGATTACCCGCTTGCTGTGCTGGTCCTGCTGATCGCCTGTAAGACCCTGGTCTACGGGCTCTCGCTGAGCGCATTTCGTGGTGGGCCGGTGTTCCCGTCGATGTTCATCGGTGCGGCGCTCGGTATTGCTGCGAGTGGGTTGCCCGGAATGAATCTCGCGGCAGCGATCGGCATGGGCATAGGAGCCATGTGCGCAGCTATGCTGCGGCTGCCGTTGACGTCGACGCTTTTGGCCACGCTGCTGCTGGGAGTGGACGGTGTGGCCGTAACACCCCAGGTGGTGGTGGCTGTKGCGGTGGCCTTCGTCATCATCAATGTGCTCCCGACCCCGGGTCCGAGGGCGTCCGTGGCGCCTGACGATGCCGGCAGAGTCCAAGATCGGGCTCCCGAGGGCCGACCATTACTGAGATCTCGAGCTCGGTCCGTTCGACCGGACGGGACCGGTGGATTGCATGGTTGTTCATCATCGGCTCGAGTCTGTTCGCCTTKGGAGCGGTGCCGTTATACGCCGAGGCCGTGGGATTGGGCTTCTGTGCAGTCACATTCTTCGCCGGTTCGCTGTTCTTCACCTGTGCGGCGTTCCTGCAGTACCGCGAAGCCGTTGACGCGCTCCCCGCCGTGGGCTCCACGCGGCGCCATTCGTTGTGKGTATGGGCGCCGCGGAATCTGGGCTGGCTCGCTGGCGCGATTCAACTTGCCKGCACGCTGTGGTTCAACTGGAGCACGGGAAACGCAGTGCGGGACAATCTCAGCGCGGCGTTGACCGAGCAGCGGGTGTGGCGACCTGACGCTCTGGGTTCAGTCGCCTTCCTCGTTGCAAGCGGTGTGGCATTGCTGGATGCCGGTCGCGGCGTCGTTGCCGGCCGGCCCAGGCCCCGGGCGTGGAAGATCGGCGTGATCAACGTGGCCGGCTCCGTTGCGTTCGGCATCTCGGCTGTCGCGGCCTTCGTCATACCGTCGAGCGGCGATGTCTGGAACGCCGAGCTGTCCAATCTCGGCACACTCGTAGGAGCCCTGTGCTTCCTCACCGGCGCGATTCTGATGCTGAGTCCGGATTCCACCGACGCCTCGGTCCCTCCGGACCGGGGAACTCATCCGTAGCCCCCTTTCAAAAGTTTCTCAAGGAGAAGTGATGTCAGTAAATTCCCAGCCGGCGGATGCCGACGTGGCGCTGTTCGGCAACCGATTTATCACCCAGGAGGTTCCGAGCCGGGAGTTCCCGGAGACCGGCATTCCTGCTCAGGACGCTTTGCGGTTGGTGTCGGAGGACTTGGCGCTGGAGGGTGATCCCGCCCGGAACCTGGCGACCTTCGTGACGACATGGATGGAGCCGCAGGCCCAGGAGATCATTGCAGCGAACCTGCACCGCAATTTCATCGACCACGCCGAATATCCCCGCACGGCCGAGATCGAGCAGCGTTGCATTCGGATGCTCGCAGACCTCTTCCACGCACCCGGCGAGACGACGGGAGCCCGAACCCAGGGATCGTCCGAGGCGATCATGCTCGGCGGTCTGTCCCTGAAGTGGAACTGGCGCAAGCGTCGCGAGGCTGCCGGCGCGTCGACGTCGAGCCCGAACCTGGTGTTCGGCGGCGACGTGCATGTCGTGTGGGAGAAGTTCTGCCGCTACTTCGACGTTGAGCCGCGKATCGTGCCACTGCAGCCGGGGAAGTACACGATCGGCCCGGACGACGTGCAGGCCCATGTCGATGAGAACACCATCGGCGTCGCAGCCGTGCTGGGTACGACGTTCACCGGGCACAAAGACGACATCGTCGGCATCAACGACCTGCTGCTGCGAATCAAGCGCGAGCGAGGCCTTGATGTGCCGTTGCACGTGGACGCGGCCAGCGGGGGGTTCGTCTGGCCMTTCCTCTACCCGGACTCCAAGTGGGACTTCCGGCTTGAGCAGGTCCACTCGATCAATGTCTCCGGGCACAAGTTMGGACTGGTCTATCCCGGTATCGGCTGGCTGATCTTTMGGGAGAAGGCCGACCTGGCCAAGGACCTCGTMTTMGAGGAGAACTACCTCGGCAAGACCGACTCGACCTTCACCCTGAACTTCTCCACCGGCTCGGCGATGGTTCTCGCCCAGTACTACAACTTCGTGCGCTATGGTCGCGCCGGTTACACCTACATCATGCAGAACATGCAGACCAACGCCCGCGTCCTCGCCGAGAAGCTGGACGCCATGGGCCGGTTCGAGATCATCGGCCCAACCGAGGAGCAACTTCCCCTGGTCGCGTTCCGGCTMGCCGCCGACACCGGGTACGACGAGTTCGACATTGCCTGGCAGCTCGCGGCCGAGCGCGGCTGGATGGTGCCGGCGTACACCCTGCCGCCGAACGCCCAAAACGTGACGATCATGCGGGCCCTGGTCAAGGAAACGCTGAGCCGCGAGCACGTCGACACGCTCGCCCGAGACATCGAAGATGCGTGCGCCACGCTGGCAAAGAAGGGCGGCGCGCACGAATCCGAACGAAACAAGATCGTCACCGGACCCGGCCATTGACCCAAGGCAACGGTGACACACCGGGCCCGCCCGGCGGCAACATCGTCCTCAGTGGCGTCACTTTGGCCTCCACCTTCATGCGGCACGGCCTGATCGCCGAAGTCCCTCTTGGTGGCGGCGCGGTGTTGCCGGACGTATGAGGAAGCCTCCGCGCGAATCCAGGACTCAAGCGCGGAGGCTCCCGGCTCTCCAAGCTGGGGGGACTGGAGAGCTGGTCTGAGTCTACTCGCAGGCCTGACGTCCCGGCCGATCGCGTGCGCGCGTCGCGACCTTCGGGTCAGCGGAGGCGGAGGCTGCMCCGCGTTGCACGGCCCGCCGGGCAACCGGGGTCCGCGCAACAGACGAACGAACCTATCGGAGCCCTTGGGTCATGCCATTCGTATCAGCGCTCGGATGCCTTCGCGGCTTTAGCCGCGGCCTTGGCGGCCTGCTTGCTGGCGCGCACTTTTGTCAGCGACTCGGGGTCCACGATGTCTGCGACAGAAAGAAATGCGCTCTCCTGGCCATAGGGGTCCGCAGCCTCACGCCAGCCTTGTGCCTGGAGTCCGCACTGCTTGCCGAGTAGGGCGAGGAAGATCTTCGCCTTTTGCTCTCCGAAGCCGGGCAATTCCTTCAACCTGCGCAGCACTTCCTGGCCGTCGGGGTTGTCCTGGTTCCAGATGGCAGTTGCGTCCCCGTTCCAATCGCGCTGGACGGTCGCGGCGAGGTCCTGGACGCGGCTGGCCATGGAGCTAGGGAAGCGGTGGATGGACGGACGCTCCTTGAAGATCTCAACGAAGCCTGCCGGGTCATATTCGGCGATTGCAGCCGGGGCCATGGACCCGATGCGCGTCCGGATCTTTTCGGGTCCGGCAAACGCAGACTCCATGGTCACCTGCTGGTCAAGCAGCATGCCGATGAGGAGTGCGAACGCGTCATTGCTGAGCAGCTGGTCGGCGGCAGGGTCGCCGGTGATGTGCAGTTCCATGCGCCCATCCTCCCACCTGCTCCGAGCTGCGTCATGGCACCTACAAGGATTGATGACRACCGGGAACCTCCGGTGGCTGACGACGACTTGCCGGTCCCGGCTCGCCACTTCACTCAGAGGCCGCGGCGCCCTAGCCACAGCCCGTGCAGCAGCGGAACGACCGACACKATCATGAGCACGCTGCCGAGCACCGTGTCGTCCGCCCGGACCACGGAACCTGCGATAAGCAGGGCGCCGAATATCAGCGCCGATGCCGATCGCTGCACCGTGCGGTCCAGCCGTGCCATTTGCCGCTCAAGACGCGGGTTAGCCACGGATAGTGCACCGTCCTCGATCCGACTGACAAGCCTATCCAGGCGTTTCGGCAGACGCAGCGCGACCCCGGCGGCGTCGAGCGCCTGTTGAGCCACGTCCTGCACGATGTTGCCACGCTCGTCGCGCAACAACTGCGCCGCATAGGGTTCGACCGCGTCCCACAGATTGAACCGGGCGTCCAGCGAGCTGCACACGCCCGAGGTCAGTGACATCGCCCGGATGATGAGCAGGAAATTCTCCGGCAACTGGAACGGAAGCGAGCGAACGAGGTCGCCGAACTCCACTGCAAAATCAAGGAACTCCCGCTGGTCCACCTCGCGAAGCTCGGCGAAGCCCATCCCACCAAACCGGGCGAACAGGTGCGTCATCGCCCGCTCAAGCTCAGCCCTGTCGGCCGACGGCACCAACACCCCCACGTCGCTGATCGCGCTCACCAGGCCCTTGCCGTCACGCGAGGCGGCCGCGATCAGAAGTTTCCGCAGGCCGCTGCGAGTGCTGGGCGGAACCTCGCCCATCATGCCGAAGTCGATGAACGTCAGCTTCCATGGGCGTCCTGCGGATGAATCGGTAACCGGAGTGACAAAGATGTTTCCGGGGTGCGGATCGGCATGGAAGAAGCCGTTGGTGAACATTTGGTCGAACATGACCGACGCGAACACCGGGGCAACCTGCGCCGGATCGATGCCGGCCGCAAGAAGTGCCTCCGAGTCCGTGATCTTGATCGCTGTGACATCTTCGAGGATGAGCGCGCGGCGGGTGCTCCACTCCCACGCTACGTCGGGTACATCCACCCTGTCGTCGTCGGCGAAATCAGCCGCGAAGCGCTCCGCATTCGCTGCCTCATGCAGGTAGTCGATCTCCTCAAGACTGGTTTGCGCAAACTCCTCGACCAGGGCACCCATGTCCGCCCGATCGGACACCAGTCGCACGTGGCTGAGCCAGCCGCCCACTTTGCGCAGTGCCGCCAGATCGACGTCGACAATCGCGTCGATGCCCGGGCGCTGCACCTTCAACACCACCCTGTCGAGCCCCGCGTCGGCGGCATTGGCGGGAAGGAGTCGTGCAAGGTGCGCCTGCCCGAGCGAGGCGGCGGCGATTGGCGTCTCCTCGACCGAGGCGAAAACCTGGTTCAGCGCCACGCCCAGCTCGGCCTCGGCAAGTGCACGGATTGCGGGGAACGGAACKGGGGGCACCTCGTCCTGCAGTCCCTCAAGCTCCTTGGTGATCTCGGGCGGAAGCACGTCGAGCCTGGACGACAGGAACTGACCGACCTTGATCATCAGGCCGCCCAGATTTACTGCGAGCACGTGGAAGTGCTGCGCAAAGGTCCGCATCCTCTTCGCCCGGGTGCGCTCGGCAACTCTGCCTAGCCCGATGCGGGGGAGGAACAGCTCAAACCACCAGGTCAGGGCGAGATGCCACGCGGCGAAGCGCAGGATGCGACGGTAACGGGCACGGGTGTCTCCGGCGCCGGGGACCGCATCTGCCCGGTCTCGACGAACCGACGTCACTCCCGTCAGTCCTGGGCGAGGATCGAATACAGGCGACGACGTGCCTCGTGCAGCACCGCCACGGCCTGCTGAACCTGCTCCGGAGAGCCGGTGCGACCCACCTGGGACGCGGCCTGGGCGAGCTCGACGCCGGCCTTCGGCAGTGCCGCGAATCCGGTACCGGCTGCCGGGCCAGTTGACTCCCATGGTGCTGACGCATCGGCATGGGCTACATCCTCCCGGCCTGCTTCGGTCAGCGAGTAAATCTTGCGACCGTTGGACTCCTCGGCACGGATCAACCCCTCATCGGCCAGCAGTTGCAGCGTGGGGTAGACGGAGCCGGCGCTCGGCTTCCATCTGCCATTGCTCCGCTCCTCGATTTCACGGATGATCTGATAGCCGTGCATCGGCCGCTCCGCGAGCAGGGCCAGCACCGCGGACCGCACCTCGCCTCGCCCCGCGCGGGTGCCCGAGCGTTTCTCAAACCTTGAACGCAGCTCTTCTACGGCCTGCCACATGCCRTCGATGTTGGGACCGCCAAATCCGCCAGCCGAGTGTGAATTACGCATGCTGCTCTCCTTAATGAATCCCGAACGATACTCAACGATACATTCCGATATACGCGATAACCAGCAGTGCGAGAAGCTGGCGGAGGGAGGCCGGATTGCCCAACATCGGGCGCGGTAGTTGGACGGCGCCTGTGCCGGAGCTCGACCCGCGGTGGCACAAAGGCGTCTGCGAAATGTGCACACCCTGTCTGTCGGACTCTTTACACACCGGTCCGTGACCACCCCCGGCACGGGTTCGGACTGCGGCGAGGTGGGTGGCCGGTTCGCGACGACGGCGGTCAGCCCGTGAGGCGCTGGCTGAATGACACGAGACGCGATTGCATCTCCCAGTACGGAGTGGCGGCCGGCGCCTGCTTGCCGTCGCGCAGGGCGCAGACCACGTTCACCGCGGCGTCAACTGCCGCGCGGTACGGCAGGGAGCCCGAACTCACCCGCCGAACCCCCAGATCACCCAGCTCGGCAACAGTCAGCGAGGGATGGGCCAGCACGTTGACCGGCAGCCCGATGCCGGCGGTGACGATCTGGATATCCTCCGGAACCGCAAGTCCGGGGACAAAGATCCCGTCCGCCCCGGCGTCGGCGTAGACACCCGCCCGGAGCAGGACGGCATCCACAGTGGCCTGTTCGCCGAACCATATGTTGTCCACCCGCGCGTTGATGAACACAGCCGGGCTGCGTCGCTTGACGGCGGCAACCTTGTTGGCAAAGGCGGCTGGATCGACCAGATGCCCGCCCGTGCTGTCCTCCAGGTTGACCCCGGCCACGCCAAGGTCGGCCAGTTGGGCCACAAGGTCCGCAACCTCGGCGGGGTCATCGGAGTAGCCGTCCTCGATGTCCGCCGTGACGTGTACAGGCAGGCGGCACAGCTGCGCCACCAGTGCGGTGGTTACCGCTTTGCTGGACCGGCCTCCGTCCGGCAGTCCGGCACTTGCCGCAATGCCAAAACTGGTGGTGCCGACGGCCGGGAATCCCGCTGTCGCAAATGCCAAGGCGGATCCGACGTCCCACGCATTGGGCAGCAGGAGTGGTGCCGTAGTGTGGTGGAGTTCCCGAAAAGTGGCCATTTCATTCCCATCCTCTGCCAACCGAATAGGTGGATCCCTGCTCAGTCTACAAACGCGGCCGGGCGCCGCAAGGGATCGACGTTTCGGAGGCCCGCGCAGCACGTCGTCACGTTATCGTTGGACCCAACACATCTGACCGGGAGGGCGCATGCCGTACATCGTTGACTTCGAGAACGTTTCCACTGTCGGCCTGGAATCGTCTCCCGTTGCCGAGGCGCTCGCCGGGTTGCGCGCCAACGAGGGCCGCTACTACCGGAACAAGTACGACCACGTCTTCACTGTGAGCCCTGCAAGCGAGGTTCCGGAGGTGGTCGAGCGGGTGAGCCGCATCCTCAAGGATGAGCGCGACATCGTCATCGGCTCACGCCCGCTCGAAGCGACCACCTTCGAAGTGGACGGTTTGCGGATGGCTTACGTGTTCTACGAGTCGGGGCTGTCCATCAACGTCATGTACAGCATCGAGGACGGCGGGAAGCGAGCGGTCGGATTTAAACTTGCCGAAGGCATGGAGATTCCGGAGGAACTGGCGTCGCGCTTCAAGTTCGCTCGCCAGAAGTCGAAGCTGGCAGGGGTTATCCGCGGCTCCTTCTTCGTGATCAAGGGCGAATACTGACCGTTGACGTTGTGGGCCCGAGGGGTTTCGGCCGGAATCGCCCTGCTTGTCGGAAGCGCAGAGCGGTGCCCGGGATGACGGTCAGGGTCAATCAAGGCTCAGGAGTTTGGCCGTACTCAAAGTGAGCCATTCCTTCAGGGAGATGCTCTGGTGCCTGTCCCAGCGGGGGTAGGTGATCCAGACCTTGCCTTTGCGGTCAAAGTCGACATTCACCAGGTTGTCGAGCGCGGTCCGGGGCCAGCGCGCTACGGCACGGTTGCCGGTGAACTCGACGAGGCGCTGCGGAGCGGTCATCCAGGCCGGCTCTTTGCCCGGTTTGCGGGCGGGCAGGGAGATCACGCGGCCGGACTCCGGGACCAGAGCTTTGGGGTTGACCAGTTTCTTGGTGGCGCTGCCGCCTTCGAACGTGCTCAGGACGGTGTCAGAGGTGAGGAATTCGTCGCCCCCGAAGGTGGTGGACCGGCGGTAGAAGCAGATGCGGCCGTCGACGCTGAGGAAGGCAGTGCCRTCGTCTTCGTTTTCCAGGGGCCAGCCGAGGGACTGGGCGACGAAATGCCACGTGGTCCAGTCGGTGCCGCTCGTGACGGCGGCGAGGCTGGTCGGCACGGAGCGCTTCAGTAGTCGCTTGCTGGCCCGTCCCAGGAGACGTTCCATAYGGTCCGCGGCGGCGTGGCGTGCCGACTCATAGATCCCGGGGACGGTCTCATTGGCGCCGCCTCCGGCGACGGCAGCGTGGGTTATCTCCGCTTTCGGTCTACGCCCCGCATGTTCGAACGACATCACAGCTCTCCACTGTTGGTGCTTCGCCCTCCGGTCACCTCGCGGGGCGAAGGCTTCCGCATCAGCTTATGTCGCGCCCKACGGCCTGAAGCGGGCGGACGCCCAATGTTCATCGAAGGATCACCGAGCCCGCTCAGTGCCGGGCGCAGCCGTCATCACGTCATACGCAAGAGGACGACGGCGGATTCTTCCCCCCGTCGTCCTCTTGTGTTTGGTTTTGACGCCTATCTTTGGCCGGGTTACTTGGTGACCTGAAGTCCGGTGTCCCAGTTGAAGTCGGCGAACTCGGGGTTGGCCTGCATGGTCATGAGCACGAACTGGAAGCCTTCGAGTTCGYGGGAGCGCTTGAGCGGGCCGACGACCAGGGGGCGCATGCCGCCGGCGCTGACGAAGGTGCTCACKGCGGYGTTGGCGTCCGCGTTGTCGCCGGCGATGAAGACGTCCAGCGGCTGTCCGCCTGACGCGCCKGCGACCAGGGTGCCGGCGAAGGTGGTGTTGAACGCCTTGACCACGTGGGCGCCGGCGGGGGCAAGCTGTGCGATTTCTTCGGCGGCGGAGGTGCCCGGTTCAACGACCAGGGAATCGAAGGTCTCAAAGTTCACCGGGTTGGTGATGTCCACGATGGTCTTGCCGGCCAGGGCCTCGCCATAGGCGCTGACCACGGACTTGGCGGCGTCGAAGGGGACGGCCAGGACCATGATGGCGCCCTGCGGGGCGTCGGCGGTGGTGCCGAAGGTGACGCCGGTGCCAAGCTCGGCGGCCAGTGCCTTGGCCTTGGCGGCATCCTGTCCGAGGATCTCCACGGTCATGCCGCCAGCCAGGGCACGGGTTGCGATGCCACGGGCCATGTTGCCATTGCCGATGATGGTGAGGTTCGTCATGGKAGTCTTCTTTCCGAAGATKCGGGCCAGKAGGGTCTTCATCAGGTTCTGTTCTCTTGGAGGAGTGATGATTGAATCTACAACTAAATGTACGCCGCCAAGGTTGAAGCGTCAAGTAAATTCTTGATAGGAATCTGCTCCTCCGKGGTGCCATGCCGCAGAATGTCGGCATGAAGCACCGCCGGCGCCCAGGGGCGTGGGGAAGCTGCGGCTACGAGGGCCCAGGCGCCGTGCCCAGGGCGTCGTGAGCGAGCAGTTCGCTGGTTCGCATGATGGCTGCACGCCTGCGCACCTCATCCGGCGACAGCCTGGTCGCCCCGGTCCCGGGCACGGGACTGGTCCGGGACGAGGGGATCCGTCCCGGGTCCTCGGCGGAGAAGCTCGCCGGGCTCAAGACGGTGTTCCGGGCCGAGAACGGCACCGTGACGGCCGGGAACGCGTCCCCGCTCTCGGACGGCGCCTCCGCGGCCTGGCTCGGATCCGAGACGGCCGCCGGGTGGCTGGGGATGGATCCGCTGGCCCGCATCGCCGGGCGCGGCGCGCACGCGAACGACCCGCAGTACTTCGGCTACGCCCCGGTCGAGGCCKCGAACAAGGCCCTCGCGA
>NZ_JBFTHK010000030.1:0-34984 GCF_056394205.1 Arthrobacter sp. 10T413_2
GTGCCGGACGCGCTGAAGTACTGCCCCCAGCCGCCGGAATTCCCGGCACCGGAATCCTCGGCCGTCTGGAGCGATGCGTCCGTGTGGGTGCCCTGGGCGCTGTGGGAGGCCTATGGCGACGACACCGTACTCAGGGACCAGTATGACTCGATGGCTTCGCACACACGCCGGGTGGAAGGCCTGCTATCGCCCKCCGGGCTCTGGGATGAAGGCTTCCAGTTCGGCGACTGGCTGGACCCGGACGCCGCGCCGGACCAGCCGTGGGCCGCAAAGGCGGACACCGGCGTCGTCGCCACCGCATGCCTCTACCGCACGGCGTCCATCACGGCGGCTACGGCTGCGCTCTTGGGGCACGACGCCGACGCCGCCGCGTTCGGCCGCCTCGCCGAACGGGTCAAAGCGGCCTTCAACACCCACTACGTTGCCGCCGACGGCACCATCCACAGCGACTGCACCACCGTCTACGCACTGGCCATCGCCTTCGACGTCCTGCAGACCGGCCAGCAGCGGGACTTTGCCGGCACCCGCCTCGCCGAACTGGTGCGGAACAACCAATACCGCGTCTCCACGGGCTTCGCCGGAACCCCGTTTATCACCGGCGCCCTGGCCGATACCGGACACATCGAGGAGGCCTACGGGCTCCTGCTGGAACAGGAGTGCCCGTCGTGGCTGTACCCGGTGACCATGGGAGCCACCACCGTCTGGGAGCGCTGGGACTCCATGCTGCCGGACGGCACCATCAACCCCGGCGAGATGACAAGCTTCAACCACTACGCGCTCGGTGCCATCGCCGATTGGCTGCACAAGTACGTGGGCGGTATCCGGCCCCTGGCCCCCGGCTATTCCAAGGTGCTGATCGCGCCCGTGCCGGGAGGCGGCATCGACTGGGCCAAGTCCAGCCTCCGCAGCCCGCACGGCACCATCGCCGTCGAGTGGCGGACGTCGGCGGACGGCGCGCTGGAACTCKACGCKATGGTCCCTGACGGAGTGGAGGCGGAGATCCGGCTGCCGGGACAGGACTCCCGCACCGTGGGTGCCGGCGCGCACCGTCTGACGTCCGCCGCGGTGTAGGCGGCGGCCGTCGTTTCGTAAGTTCTCCACTATCCACCCCGCCGGCGGGAAAACAGGCTGGTAACTGAAGACACCCCACGATCAGGAGCATGAAAGAATGACCTCCACGAGCTTTGACGCCGACGTCGACGAGGCGATCCGCACCCTTCCGGTGGCCGAGAAGATCCGGCTCCTGAGCGGCTCCGGGCTGTGGTTCACCCAGGCCGAGCCGCGCCTTGGCCTGCCGAAGATAACCGTGTCCGACGGACCCGTGGGGGTCCGGGGCCACCGCGACAACGAGGCCGCGGGCTCGGTGAACCTCCCGTCCGCCACATGCCTGGCGTCCACCTGGGACCGGCGGCTGTTGGCCCGGGTGGGCAGGCTGCTGGCCGCCGAGGCACGGCGGCAGGAGGTCGACGTGGTGCTCGGACCCACCATGAACCTGCACCGCTCGCCGCTGGCCGGCCGGAACTTCGAATGCCTGTCCGAGGACCCGCTCCTCACCGGTGAACTGGCAGCCGCCTATGTCGACGGAATCCAGGGCCAGGGCATTGGTGCCTGCCCCAAGCACTTCGTCGCCAACGAGGCGGAGACCGAACGGATGACCGTCAACAACCTGATCGACGAACGGACCCTGCACGAGGTGTACCTCGCACCGTTTGAACGGGTGGTCAAACAGGCCCGGCCGTGGATGATCATGGCCGCGTACAACGGCGTCAACGGCAAGCCCATGACCGAAAATCCCCTCACAGAGAACCCGCTCAAGACCGAGTGGGGATTCGACGGCTCCGTGGTGTCCGACTGGCATGCGGTGTACTCCACCGTGGACTCGGCCCTGTCCGCCACGGACCTCGCCATGCCGGGACCGGAGAAGCTGTGGGGCGACCCGCTGGTGAAAGCCAACGCGTCCGGGCTGGTCCCCGAGGCCGTGATCGACGGGAAAGTGCGCCGGCTGCTCACGTTGGGCCGGCGCGTGGAGGAGGGCCGCCGGCAGGAACCGGGGGAACCCGAAGCCGGGGCCGCCGTCGCCCGCGAGGCCGCGGCGGCAGGATTCGTGCTCCTGGAAAACCACGACCGCATCCTCCCGCTCACACCCCGGGACATCACGTCCCTCGCCRTAATCGGCCCGGCGGCCACGGACCCCCGGACCCAGGGCGGCGGCAGCGCCTCGGTGTTCCCGTCCCACACGGTAGCGCCCGCCGCCGGCCTGCGCGCCCGGCTCGGCGACGGCGCTCAGCTCACCACGGTCCAGGGCGCCTGGCTCTCCGACGGCCTTCGCGAACCCCGCGACGCCGAATGCCACGCGCCGGGCCAGGCGCCGGGTCGTGCGCCGGGCTCCGGGCAACGGCGTGTCCGGCTAACCTGGCGGGGAGCCGCCGGGACCCTCGCGGAGGATTACGGTCCCMGCACCACCCTCACCCGTGGCGCCGGGGCCATCCCTGACGGCGCCACCGCCGTCGACATCGAAACAATCTTCACCCCGCAGGTTTCCGGCCTCTGGAAGCTGGGTTTAAAAGCTATTGGGCACGCCACCCTGGAGGTCAACGGCGAGCGCGTGGCGGCCGCGGATTCGCGGCACCGCTACGAGGACATCGAGGCCGTGCTGATCGGTGCGCCGGAGGAAGCCGCCGACGTCGAACTTGCGGCAGGGGAGCCGGTGCGGCTCACGCTGCGTTACACCTGGCATCCGGATGCCACCTTGTTCCGCGTGGGGCTGGCCGTCGGCGAACCCCGCGAGCCGGCCGACCTCGAGATTGCCAAGGCCGTTGCCGCAGCAGGTGCCGCGGACGTCGCCGTCGTCATGGTGGGGACCTCCGGCGTCGTCGAAAGCGAGGGCTTCGACCGGACGTCCCTGGCGCTGCCGGGCCGGCAGGATGACCTGGTCCGCGCCGTCATCGCGGCCAACCCGCGCACGGTGGTGGTGGTCAACGCCGGTGCCCCCGTCGAGATGCCTTGGCGCAACGATGCCGCCGCCGTTCTGCTGGTCTGGTTCCCGGGCATGGAATTCGGGAACGCGCTGGCCGACGTGCTGTTCGGCGACACCGAACCCGGCGGGCACCTGCCGACYACCTGKCCGGCCGCGCTGGCTGACGCTCCGGTCCGGGACACCCGACCGCGGCACGGCCAGCTCGAGTACACGGAGGGGCTCCACGTCGGATACCGCGGCTGGGCACGACAAGCCAGGCACGCCAGTCAAGCCGGGCAGCCCGCCGCCCCGGCGTACTGGCTGGGCCACGGACTCGGCTACACCACGTTCGCGGTGGACGGGTTCAGGCTCCTCGGGGCACCGGCGCCCGGGGACGACCCCCAGGCCGTGCTGACCGTCCGCAACACCGGGTCGAGGGCCGGAAAGTATCTGGCACAGATCTATGCGGACGCCCCGGAATCGGCAGTGGAACGCCCTGACTTCTGGCTGGCAGGCTTCGCTACGGCCCTGATCCCGGCCGGGGAACGCCGGGAGATCATGGTGACGCTGCCCGGGCGGACCTTCCAGCACTGGAACACCGTGCGCGGCTGGTGCGGCGAGGCGAGCACCTTCAGGATCGCGCCGGCCGAGCACGCCGGGGCCGCGCCGGCCGCTCTGTCCGGACCCCTCGCAGCATCCACTAGCCCGGCGGCGCCTGTTCCCGCTAGTGACCGTCCCCGCCCATAACTGAACGCGGTAACCAGCCGTGAACCACCCCGACCTCATCAGGAGCGCAGCATGACCACTACTGAAACCGCAGGAAGCGAAATGGCAGGAAGCCCCGACGCTCCGGCACCCCCGGCCGGAGCCGCGGGTCCCGCCTTCCCGGCGTTCGATGGCCCGGGCACGGCGGTCCACGTGTCCGAGGTCTCCGACGTGCACCGGGAAGTCAGCTACGTCAGGACTATCGGGTTCCGTGCGCTCACCATGGACATCTGGCTTCCGCGGACCGGCGGGGACGGGGGCCAGGGTAAGAGTCCGGTGCCGCTGGTGCTCTGGGTCCACGGGGGCGCCTTCCAGCTGGGCGACCGGCGTGAGCTGCCGCCCACGTTCCCCGTGAATTCGGTCTTCTCCCGGCTCAACGMGGCAGGGATCGCCTGTGCGACCGTCGACTACCGGCTGGCCCTCGAGGCAGCCTTCCCGGCCCAGTTGCATGACCTGAAAGCGGCGGTGCGGTACCTMCGCGCCCACGCCCGGGAGCTGGGGATCGATCCGGACCGGATCGGCGCCTGGGGCGAATCGGCGGGCGGCCACCTGGCGGCGCTGCTGGGCCTGACCGGCGGCCGGGAAGACCTCGAAGGCGGCATCGGCGCGCAGGGGCCCTMCAGCGCGGTCTCCGCCGTCGTGGACTTCTATGGGGTGTCTTCACTGCCCCTCATGCCCCCGATGCAGCTCCCGGACGGCCTCCTTGCCGGCCCCATGGTTGCCGCCGTACCGGCCGGGATGAGCCTGGAACCGGGKCCCATGCTCGTTGGCGGCTCCGGCGACCCGGAGCTGCTGGAGGCCGCCAGCCCGCTGGGCCACGTCAGCGCAGACGCGCCGCCGTTCCTGCTGATCCACGGCGACAGCGACGCTCTCGTGCCCTTGTCCCAGAGCAGGATCCTCTCGCAGGCGCTTGACGCCGCGGGCGTCCGCAACGAGCTCGTCGTCGTCGACGGCGCAGACCACTGCTTCTTCGGCGCGGAAGACCGGATCGACAGCATCCTGGACGCCGCCGTCACTTTCCTCTCCAACGAATTGAGCCAGCCATGATCCCCGCCACCATCCGCTACCCCTACCAGGACGCCGGCCTGCCTGTCGGGCAACGCGTCCAGGACCTCCTGTCCAGKCTCTCGCTCGAGGACAAGGCGGGCCTGATGTTCCACGGCGCGCTCCCGTTCGCGCTCGGGACAGGCCCGGCCGAGGAGTTGATCCGCGAGCGCCGGATCAACCACTTCAACATCATTGGCGCCGCCACCCAGGCCAGGGAACTCGCCGCATGGCACAACAGCATCCAACGGATCGCCGCGGAAACCGGCTGGGGCATCCCGGTCACACTCTCCACCGACCCCCGCCACGCCTACACGGACAACCCGGGCACCGGGGCCCTGGCCGGCCCGTTCTCCCAGTGGCCCGAAGCGCTCGGCTTCGCTGCCGTCGGGGACCCCGACGCCGTGGAGGAGTTTGCCGATGTCGCCCGGCAGGAGTACCGTGCGRTCGGCATCCGGGCCGCGCTGCACCCCCAGGTTGACGTCTTTACCGAACCGCGCTGGTCCCGCGGTGCCGCCACCTTCGGCGAGAGCGCCGAGCTCGCCGCGGATTTGGTGGGCGCCTACGTCCGCGGCTTCCAAGGCGAGACGTTCGGGACGGAGTCCGTGTCCACCATGACCAAGCACTTCCCCGGGGGCGGCCCCCAGCGGGGCGGGGAGGACCCGCACTTCAGCTACGGCCGCGAACAGGTCTATCCCGGCGGCAACTTCGACTACCACCTGCTGCCCTTCCGGGCAGCCGTCGATGCCGGCACGCGCCAGATCATGCCGTACTACGGCATGCCGGTMGGGACCGAGTACGAGGAAGTGGGCTTCGCCTTCAACAAGCGCATCCTCACGGAACTCCTGCGGGAAGAGCTCGGCTTCGGCGGCATCGTGTGCTCGGACTGGGGCGTCCTCACCGACGGGGACATTTTCGGCAGGGTGTTCCCGGCCCGCGCATGGGGCGTKGAACATCTGACCCCCGAGGAGCGGCTGCTCAAGGCGCTGGACGCCGGTGTGGACCAGATTGGTGGCGAAAGCTGCRTTGAACTCATGACCGGCGCTGTCCGGGCCGGGAAGCTCAGCGAGGACCGGCTGGACGTCTCCGTCCGCAAGCTGCTGGAGGAGAAATTCCTCCTGGGGCTGTTCGAGAATCCCCTGGTGGACGCGGCCGCCGCTGACACGTCGGTGGGAACCCCGCAATTCCGGGCGGCCGGGCGGGCCATGCAGCGCCGATCCTACACACTTCTCACCAACAAGGACGTCGACGGCGTCCCGACCCTGCMGCTGACMGAAGGGGCGAGGGTCTACCTCGAAGGCCTCACGGCCGGGGACCTGGGGCCGGGCTTCATCGGCGTCCCGACGCCGGAGGCCGCGGACCTCGCGGTCCTCCGGCTGCGCACCCCGTTCGAAGTGCGCGGCKAGGGCTTCGAATCCTTCTTCCACTGCGGCAACCTGGCCTTCGCACCGGAGGAGATCGAGCGTGTCACCGCCATCTGCCGGGCCGTCCCCAYGGTGATCGACATCAACCTCGAACGGCCCGCCGTCCTGCCCGAACTCGCCGAACACGCCGCGGCCCTGCTGGCCAACTACGGATCCGACGCGGACGCACTCGCGGACGTCATCACCGGACGCGCCATGCCGGAGGGCCGGCTGCCCTTTGACCTCCCGCGGTCCATGGCCGCCGTGGAGGCCTCCCGGGAGGACATGCCGTTCGATACCGAAGACCCCGTCTTCCGTTATGGCCACGGTCTGTCCCTGCCGGCCGCGGGAGACGCCACCTTTGAAGACGCCGCCGGCGCGCGGGTTCCGCTGCCCGGTGCTGAGCCCGTGGCGGGGCGCCGGCCATGAGCCTGGATCCGGACCTCGCCGGCGCGCTCCACCACCTGGCCGGCGCGGGGTCGTTCACCGATCTCCTGGCCCAACCCGGCGGCCCGGAGCGGCTCGAGGCTTTCAGCGCCGGCAGCCTGCCCTATGAGGCGCCCGACGTCCGCGTCCGGGAAGCCGAGGCGCGCGGACCGAACGGTCCCGTCCCGCTCAGGATCTACGGTGGCGCCCCGGKCCATGCCGACGCTCCAGCGCTCGTCTGGATGCACGGCGGCGGATTTGCCGGCGGCGGGCTGGACATGCGCGAAGCTGACCAGCTGGCCAGGGAAGTTGCCGCCCGGAGCGGCGGCGTGGTGGTCTCGGTGGACTACCGGCTTGCCCGCGACGGCGTGCACTTCCCCGTACCGCACGAGGACGTCCTCACCGCCTGGCTCTGGACCGTGGAGCACGCGGCCGAGCTCGGCGCGGACGCCGGCCGGGTGTGCCTGGGCGGCGCCAGTGCCGGCGGMAACCTCGCCGTGGGCGCCGCGCTCTACCTCAAGGACGCCGGGCTGCCGATGCCGGCCCGGCTGCTCCTCGCGTACCCGTTCCTGCACGCCGAACTGCCCGCGCCCGGCGGCGTGGCCGGAGCCGACGGCACCGCAGACGTGCTCGAAGGACTCCCGCGGCTCCTGCGGTTCACGCCGGATGACTGCCGCGCGTTGGTGGAGAACTACATCGGCGGACCCGTGGCCATGGCGTCGTCCTATGCCATGCCCGGGAACGCGGACCCCTCCGGGTTGCCGCCCGCGGCGATCATCGCCTGCGAATATGACGACCTGCGCTACTCGGCGGAAGCGTTCGCGGCCGGTCTCCGGCAGGCGGGAACCGACGTCGATTTCCGCCTTGAGGCCGGTGCCATCCATGGGTACCTGAACCAGTCCGCGGGGCTCCGGATCGTGCAGGACGGCCTCGCGTTCCTGGCGAGGGCACTCGTGCAGGCAAAGCCGTTCCAATGATTGAAATGCCCGGTGCCTGGCCAGACCGGCATCAGACACCCTTGATGAGGACGCCGGGACACCGAGAGATGCCGGCAAGCAGCAGAAGGAGCCGAAGATGACAGCAGAACAGGTCCTGAAAGGGATCGAGTTCGCCTGCCCCGAAGTCTCCGAACCTTTGCTGCTGGACGTCTACCTGCCCCCCGCAGACCACACCGGGAAAGGCTTCCCGGCCATCGTGCACTTCCACGGCGGCGGCTGGCGGGCGGGGGAGCGGTCCTCGCTCGGCCCGGTGCTGGACGGCTTCGGCTTCAGCCCGTTCCGGCGGCTCACGGACGCGGGGTTCGTCGTAGTCTCGGCCGATTACCGGCTCAGCACGACCGCACAGTTCCCGGCGCAGCTGGAGGACGCGAAGGCCGCCGTGCACTGGCTCCGGGACCACGTGCAGGAGTACAGCGTGGATCCCGACCGTATCTACGCCTGGGGCGACTCCGCGGGCGGACATCTGGCCAGCCTCGTGGGGCTCGCCCCCGCAGCCGCCCCAGCGGGAGCCGACGGCGACACTCCCGGCGAGGTCGCAGCCGTGGCCGGCTGGTACGCTCCCGCGGATCTGCCCCGGATGGGCGAACAAAGCCTGCCCAACGCCGTCGCCCGCGCCGACGACCCCGGATCCCGGGAGGAACTGCTCATCGGGGCGGTCCTGGCCGAGGCTCCCGGCAAAKCCGCGGCCGCCAGCCCCGTGAGCTATGTGTCACCGGCGGCGCCGCCGTTCCTCCTGATTCACGGGACCGCAGACCGCTTCGTGCCYGCGGCCCAGTCCACGTCCCTCGCGGCGGCGCTGGAAGCCGCCGGCGCCGACGTCGAACTCCTCCTGATCGAGGACGCGGACCACATGTGGATCCTGCCCGATCACAGCCAGGCGGCCGCGKAGAAAGCCATGGACGCCACGGTGGACTTCTTCCTCCGCCGGGCGCACGTCCCCTGACAGAACCGTCCCCGTACGGCCACGAGCCGCAGGCTGCCGCCTGATCCAGGTAGCTGCCCTGGGTAGCTGTACAGGGCAACTTTGCCGTGCCGCTCTGCCGTTCCACTATCGCGCCGACCACGAATACGCTTTCCCATCACCGCGCCCCTCCGGGCGGAACCCGAAAGGCCCTCCACATGCAGTACATAGGCATCACCCACGACGGCGCGGCATGGGTCGCGGCCCTGGCGGACTCGCGGGTCTACCCGCTGGCTCCCGTTCAGGACTTCTGGGCCGATGCCGCCGGCTGGCAGGAAAAGTTCGGATCCCTGACAGCCGACGGCGGCCCCTCGCTGGACCGCGCCGACGTCACCGAAGTGCCGCTGGTCCCGCCGGCCGCCCGGGTCATCTGCGTGGGATTGAACTAYAAGGCCCACGCCGCCGAGGGTTCCTTCTCCGTGCCGGACTATCCCACCCTGTTCGGCCGCTGGACCGCGTCCCTGTCGGTCGGCAACGTCCCCGTGCCGGTGCCCGCCGGCGAGGCCGGACTGGACTGGGAAGGCGAAGTTGCCGCCTACGTCGGCCACCGGGTTGAATCCGCCGACGAAGCCACCGCCGCGGAGGCCGTCTTCGGCTACTCCACCTTCAACGACCTCACCGCGCGCCGGGCCCAAAAGCTCACCGCCCAGTGKACCCTGGGCAAGAACGGCGACTTCAGCGGGCCCCTCGGCCCGCTGGTCAGCCGTGACGAGGCCGGAGACCTCCGCGAGGGCCTGCAGGTCCGGACCAGGGTCAACGGAACCGAGGTCCAAAACGGCAACACCCGGGACATGATCTTTTCCGTGCCGGCCATCATCGCGCTGATCAGCCAGACGCTCACCCTGCATCCCGGAGACGTCATCGCCACCGGGACCCCGGAGGGCGTGGGCTACGTACGCACCCCGCCGTGGCTCCTGCAGCCCGGCGACACCGTTGAGGTCGAGATCGACACGCTGGGAACGCTGACTACGCCCGTGGGCGGCCCTTCACTACGGGCACGGGCCTGATGACCGCCGTCGACAACGCGGCCCTGGCTGACCTGCAGGAGCAGACGCCCGTGCTGATCGCCGGCGGGGGACCCAGCGGGCTGTTCCTCGCCTTGGACCTGGCGCACCGCGGCATCGCGAGTGTCGTGATCGAGCCGCGGACCGGCATCGACCCGGACAGGCCGCGGGCCAAGACCACCAACGCGCGGACCATGACCCACCTGCGCCGGCTCGGGCTGGCAGACAAACTCCGCAACGCCGCCCCGCTGCCCGTCGGGTACGCCCAGGACGTCATCTTCTGCTCGGCCCTCACCGGCCACGAAATCACCCGGTTCCGCCAGGCGTTCCAGCTGTCCCCGGGACGCTACGGCCCCCAGCCGGAAGGCGGCCAGCAGGTCCCGCAGCCCGTCATGGAAGCCGTGCTCCGGGAAGCGGTCGCCGAATCCCCGCTCATCACGCTGCTGACCGGCCTGAGCGTTGAGGACCTCGACATCAACCAGGGCAACGGAACCCGGAATTTCGGCCCGCGGCGTTTCGGCTCGCGCGTGGCGGTGTCCGACGCGACGGGGCGGCGCAGGGCCATCGACTGCAGCTTCGTCGCCGCGGCCGACGGCGGTTCCTCCACCGTGCGCCGACGCCTCAACATCCGCCTGGACGGCGGTTCCGCCGAGCTCTCCAACATCAGTGTCCTGTTCCGCTCCGAGAACCTCGCCGCCGCGATCGCGCTCGATCCGGCGGTCCAGTACTGGGTCCTGGGCCCCGCCGTGTCGGGCATGGTGGGACGGTTGGACCTCGGGAGCACCTGGTGGGCCATTATCCAGGGCGTTGAAGGCAGCGCATCCCCCGACGCCGGAAGCCTGGTCCGCTCCCTCGTGGGGACCGACGTCGACGTCGAGATCATCGCCACCGATCCCTGGACCGCGCGCATGCTGCTCGCCCCGGGGTACGGGCACGACGGCGTGTTCCTGGTCGGCGATGCGGCACACCTGAACCCGCCGTGGGGCGGTCACGGCTTCAACACGTGCATCGGCGACGCCGCCAACCTGGCCTGGAAGATCGCCGCCGTCCTCGACGGCTGGGCCGGGCCCGCCCTGCCGGGCAGCTACGAGCTGGAACGGCGTCCCGTGGCGGCCCGGACCATCCGGGACGCCGCGGCCAACGGACAGGCGCTCGCGTACCACTTCGCGGACCCGGCCCTGGGCCTGGAAAATGCGGAGGGCGCAGCGGCCCGGCAGGTGGCCAGGGACGCGCTGGCCGTCAAACAAAGTGAGTTCGACTCCCTCGGACTGGTGCTGGGCTACGGCTACGGCTCCTCGCCGCTGGTGGTTCCGGACGGCCTGCCGGTCCCCGCCGAGGACCCCGTCGCCTACATCCCCTCCGCGAGCCCGGGAGCGCTGCTCCCGCATGCCTGGCTCGATGCGACGACATCGCTGTATGACCTGCTGCATCCGGGCTTCACCCTCCTCGTCGACCGCGAAAGCCTGGGCGCCCGCACCGCCGGGCAGGCCTACGCAGCAGTCACAGCCGCCGCCGCGGTGCGCGGCATTCCGCTGGCCGTCGTCGCCGTCGGCCCCGACCAGCTCGGGACCGCCATGTCCACGCACTGGCAGGCCGACGCGGTGCTGGTCCGGCCGGACCAGCACATCGCCTGGCGGGGGAACGCCCCGGCAGGGGCYGCCACAGCCATTGGCGTGGCCGCCGGCTGGCCGCTGGCAACACCTTCCGAAGACCCAGACAGGAGTTCGCGTGTCCGAGCCGTMCTTCCGTGACTATCTCTACCCGCCCGACCATCCGCGCGTGGCCCGGATCCGGGGCCWTGATGCCCGCGGCTATGCCGAGGCGGCAAAGACCGACTCCTTCGCCGGTCCCATGATCCAGGGCTGGGAGACCCTGTATCCGCAGCCGTTCACGGGGGTGACCAGCGACGGCGTCGTCCGTCCCGGGCTGTACCCGCTCAAGCCTGCGGCGGCGGGGGAGGAAGCGCCCGTGGCCGCGATGGTGGCGGCTGCGAGGAAGCTGCTGGAGACCCTCACGCCGGACCAGACCGGTCAGCTTTGTTATGAGGTGGACGCCCACGAATGGCAAAGCTGGGCCAACCCGGAATTCATGCAGCACGACACGGGACTGCGGCTGGACGAGCTGGACCCGGACGTGCGTGAGCTGATCCTGGCAGTCCTGCAAGCGGGCCTCAGCCCGGCAGGGTTCGAGCTCGTGCGGAACCTCATGCGGATCAACGGGTTCCTCGGCGAGCTCGTGCAGCTGCCGGCGCTCATGAACGAGTACAGCTACAACGTCGCCCTGTACGGGGAACCGTCTGAGACGTCGCCGTGGGGCTGGCAGCTCTTCGGCCACCACGTGGCGCTCAACGTTCTTATGGCAGGGACCCAGCTGGTGGTCTCGCCGGTGTTCCTTGGGGCGGAACCGGACAGCATCGACGCCGGCCCGCACMGGGGCGTGAAGGTCTTCAAGGCGCGGATCGCCCTGGCGCGGCGGCTCATGGCGTCCCTGCCCGGGCCCCTGCAGGACAAGGCCACAGTCTTCGCGGACATGCAGGACCCGGCCATGCCCGAGGGCCGCCTGCATCCCGGGGACGAACGGCACCTGGCCGGGTGCTTCCAGGACAACCGCGTGATCCCCTACGAGGGCATCCCCGTCAGCGAGATGCCGGCCGCAGCACGCACGATCCTGGACGAGCTCGTGGAAGACTCCATCGCGCTCCTCCCGGACGGGCCGCGGACCGCCCGCCGGCGGGAGATCGCGGCCCACTGGGACGAGACATGGTTCTGCTGGATTGGCGGCTGGGAGGCGKAGGACGCCTTCTACTTCCGCCTGCAAAGCCCCGTGCTGGTCATGGAACTGGACCACCACACAGGAGTCTTCCTCAGCAACGACACCCCGGCTCCGTTCCACATGCACACCGTCATGCGGACGCCGAACGGCAACGACTACGGACGCGCATTGGTCCGCCAGGCACTCCGGGCCGCAGACCGGGCGGCCGTGCCGGAGCAACAGCGCGCTCGCTGACCTGTCCCTCAACCGAACCCCAGCATGCGCCAACGGAAACTACCGAACGCCCAAGGCCCGGACTTCCTCAGGAAGTCCGGGCCTTGGCTGTCTCCGGTTCGGCGGCGGGAACCGCGGCCCGCCGCCGTCGTGCGTCGTGATCTCCGGCGGTCAGATGTCCAGCGCTGCGCGGCGCTGGGGCGGGGGACCCACCACGGTCAGGTCCATCTCGGCCTGGGCGCGTCCGAAGCCTTCCATGTCCATGTAGGGCTCCCCGCCCTCGGTGTACATGTAGTCCTCGGTGGGCTTGTTGAAGTACTCGAAGAAGCCGTTGAAGACCGACGGCGTGAGGAACCCGACCATCTGGGTATTGTGGGAATCGAACGCGAAGGAGTGGATGGTTCCCGCCGGAGCGTGGAGGAAATCGCCCTTGGTGAGCAGGACCTCGCGACCGTTGGCGTAGATCCACATCCGGCCCTCGGTGCAGAGGAAGTTTTCCGTGTGCTGTTCGTGGAAATGCAGCGGAATATAGGGAGACTTGGCGCCCTTGGTGTGGACGGCAAAGTAGTTCGATCCCGTATTCGCCGGCCGGGACAGGTACGTGAACATGGTCTGGTAACTCACCAGGCGCTCGCCTTCTCCGGCGCTGAGGAAGTAGGGGCTCTGGGCGGCCGGCAGTCCGGCATCCTGCCGGAAGGACGGTGCCACCGGCTCGACGTCGGGGAACGTGATGCCGAATTCGGCGCCCGCCTCGGCACACTCGCGCAGGCTGAGCCTGCGGCCGGCCGTGACCGGCGGGACGTGCGAATCGATGGGCGTGCCGACGCGTTCGTAGTATGCCTCTGCACCACCGGGGGTCATCCAGTTCAGGAACCGGGTGTAGTGGCTGGCCATCCGGTACGCGTGCGGCGTTCCCGGCGGGATCACCACGGAGTCCCCGGGCGTAAGGATGCGGCTTTCGCCGGGGAGCCAGACGTGCAGGATACCGTCAAAGACATACAGAGTCTTGTGCTCCACCGCGTGGCTCACAAAGGGCGATTCGGCGCCCATGCCACCGGAAATGTAGGCGGCGCTGAAGATCCCGCCGGTGTCCGCCGCGCGGGCGATAACTGTGACGAGCTGGCCGTTGATCTCATAGCGGGCGCCCTCGCCGGAGGCCATGTAATACGGCACGGCTTCACCTGGCAGCACATTGGCCGCCGGGAGCTGCTTGTTCATTTCCTCAACACTGAGGGACATCGCTTCCTTCTTTCCAGTCAGTGGACCGCGGTCTGTCCACAACACTGCCTCGGATTCCMTGGTGGAACGACATCTAATTCCAATGGATGAAACACTTCCGATGTCGTCCGCCGCACGGTGGACCTCCGCGGAGGGATTTGGGATGGTTCGACGCCGGATTTGAGGCGGTTTTGTGTCCGGCTAAGGCTGCCGKTCCTGGGGCCTAAGCGTCTGCGGGGTTCCCGGGTACGGTCATAAGTCCCTGTTTCGGGGTCTGTCTCCGCCGATAGGGTGGCGTGAGGCGCATGGCGGTCCGTAATGCGAGCCGGTGCGCCTCCAGCCAAGAAACCGGGGGGTACGTTGTCCAACGATCTAGCCATGGCCGGGTTTTCCGGCGACGCGGGCCGCGCAGCGCTGACGGAGCCGTCAGGAGGTAATGACGCCGTCGTCCCGTCCCGGGACCGGGTGATCCCGCCAGCGTCGCAGGTGGCCACCTGTGTGGCCTACTGCCGTGACCATTGGCCGCCACTCTAGGGGGCATTCTGCCGGCCCCGTKCCGGAGGCCGMGCGGCGCGGTTGACTCCTATTTACCTAGGATTTACGTACCCGACCTTGTGAGCGTTCCAAGGCTGCAGCGAGACTTTTAACACGGGCTGACGGTACCTGTTCAGCCAGAAGAACCAAAMCAGCGGGCAGCAGCGAAGCTTTCCCATCCGCTCTGTGGCAACGATGTCCGGAAGGGGAGCCCGCCAATCGGGAGGATCATCATGGCAGGCACATTTGAACTATTTGTTGACGTCGATGCCTGCTTCAGGTTCCGGCTCAGAGGCCCGGACGGGGCAGTGCTGGCCGTCTCCACGGCCTTTGTGGACAAGCCCGCCGCCGTCGCCGGCATCACGGCCGTGCGGGAGTACGCCGGCATGGGGCTGATCAGTGACTTGTGCCCGTCGGKGCAGGCCGACGTTCCGGCAGCACCGCGGCCCAGGCCGGCCTCCACCACGGTGCCGGGTGTGGACCGGCGGGTGCACGACAACGACCTACGTATCCGCGCCAGAGCCCTTCGGCGTCCGGCGCACGGGGGCGCGATCGGCGTCGTCTGACGCGGGCGGCCGGAGCAGTCGGGGCCCCGGCGGACCGGCTGCGCGCGGGAGTCTGCCGCTACGGGGCCATCCCGGCGTGGACCGGAACAAACTCGATCTTGTTCGCGGGGTGCACCGTCTTTTTCGGTGCGCGCGAATATCCCTTGGCGTCCAGGTGGTTCTGTGCGCGGTAGACGGCCAGGGCCTCGTCATAGATGCCGTTGAGYCGGCGCCCGGAGTAGGCCTGCTCTGTGCCGTCATTGAACGTGATGTTGATGAGCGCCGTTTCGGGGAAATGCCGGTTCATGCGGATGAAGCCCTCAGCGTCCTGCTTGAGATTGATCATGTGGTGCCCACTTTCGCGTTCGAGATGTTCCAGTCTCGCGTGTTCGTGCTACCTAATCCAACCAGGTGCCCCCCCATCGTCCGTTGAGGGGGCCGTCCGGTKAGGGCGCCTGTCCGGTGAGAGGGGCCGCACCCAGATGGATGCGTGCCTACTCGGAGACATAGGAGTTCACCGCCTGCTCCAGCACGGGGCTGTAGAGGTCCCAGGAAGCAGCAGGTGCGGCAGCCACCACAACACTGCTTCCCCGGGATCCTGCAACGAGGCAAGCTATTTCCCGGTACCTGTGCGCGCCAACGCGAGTGACATACGTGTCCTCCACGCATGACCCGATGCCGCCCCGGAACGGCATTCCGGCACGGTACGAGACCCGGTCCGCGGATGCGGCGTTCTCGCCTGTGAGATGGGCGAGGCGAAACTCGGGCCAGTTGGACTGTGACTCCTCGCCCTGTTGTGGCGTGGCGTTGAGATAGATCCTGAGCTCACCGTTAGGCCCGGTGACCGTTGCCGATACGCTGCCGCTGTCGCCCGGCGTCGGTGTTGCATCGGATGGGATGGACAGGACTGCGGTTGCGTCCGGGAGTTCCATGGACCGCCACCCTTCCGGTGCCGGTCCGGCGCGGAACCAGGCGAACGGCGTTGTTCCGGACGGAGATGCAGCCGGCGTCCCGTTGCCGGGCGGGGAACTGCAACCGCTGGCGACCATCACCGCCGCCGCCCCCAGCAGCCCGGCAAGGAACCGCGTCCTTGGGCGGCGCGGGCGAAGCGGATCATTGGTGCTACCTATTGCCGTCACCGTCGTCCGGTCCTCCGTTGTTATCGGCATCATGGTCGTTCCCGCCGGGTGTCCGGGCGGGCGGCGGAGCCAGGGGCCGCGGGGCCGGCGCCGCTGGGGGAACGACGCGTCGCGGCGCGGGTGCGGGCGGCCGGACCGCCGGGGCCGGGGGCGGGAGTACCGGAGCCGGCGGCGGRACCGCCGGGGCCGGGGCGGCCGGTGCAACGGCCGGAGGTGGAGCGGGATCAAGGCTTGCAGGGCCCCTGGGCAGTGGTGGTGCACTCCCCGTCGCAGGCACTGGTGTGACCGTGGCGGGGGCGGGTGCCGGCGATGCCGTGTGTCCKGCGAAGCAGGCGCCGAGCAACAGGGTCATGCCCAGCGCAGCGGCGGCATACGCCGGGCGGGAAAACTTCATGGTGCACTCCTGGAGGAAGGCCGGCCGTGTTCAGCCGGGCTGTCCCTAGAACGGGCCCGGCAGCCCGGGGGTTCAACGCGGCCCGGATTTTCAGGCAAAAACGGGACCGGTGAACCGTTAGCGCTCCGGCGTCGTAGTACATGCCAGGAGGCCGAAATGTCCGATCAGGRGGCCGAGCTGCTGCGTTCGCTRCACGAGGCGTACGGCCCGGCGCTGTGGCGGTTCGTCATGCGAATGACCAGCGACAGCACGCTGGCCGACGACGTCGTGCAGGAGACGCTGATCCGCGCCTGGCAACACMCGGCGATCCTGCAACGCCCGGAGGCGGCGGTGCGGGCGTGGCTCTACACGGTTGCCCGCAATCTTGTCATCGATGACCGGCGCAGCGCCCGCAGACGCCACGAAACCCGAACCGATCAACTTCCGGACATTCCGGAAGCGGACAGGGTCGACAGGATCCTGGATGGATGGCTCGTCGCGGATGCCCTGGCCGGACTGTCCGCCGAGCACCGGGCCGTCATCATCCACTCCTATTACCGACGCGAGACAACAGCCGAAATCGCGCAAAGCCTCCAACTGGCGGAGGGAACCGTGAAGTCGCGGTTGCATTACGCATTAAAGGCGTTGCGGCTGGCGCTGCAGGAGGGAGGCGTGACTCGATGAATCACAGTGGCATTGATGAGTACCGCAGCTGGGATGCGGCGTATGTGCTGGGATCCTTGGTGCCCTCCGAGCGTCATGAGTTCGAGGAACACCTGTCCGGTTGCGCGGGATGCAGGGCCGCCGTGGCCGAACTCGCCGGTCTGCCGCCGCTTCTGGCCGCTCTGTCACCCGAAGAGGCACAAGCCCTCGGGCGGAGCGACAGCGAAAAGCCGGCTCAGGGGTTCCTCCCCGCGCTGGCGAAAAGGACGCAGCAAGGGCGCCGGCGCGCGCGACTTGCCGTTGCCGGACTGGTGCTGGGCGCGGCTGCCGMGTCGGGGGCGGTCACCGTTGCGGTTACCACCCCGGCGCCGCCGGCCGTGCAGACGCAGGCGGCATCCGCAACAGCCCTCAACTTCACCCCCGTAGCCGAGAGCACGTTGGTTGCGAAGGGAACACTCACCGGACAGCCGTGGGGAACGCGGATCGACTGGGAGTGCACGTACACGCCTTCCCCGGCGGACGTCGCCACGCAGGCGGGACCCGGCGGTCCCCGCGCCCGGGAGGAGTACGGCTTGGTGGTTGTCRACGCCAGGGACGCCGGCCACGCCGACGGCGACCACCGCTGTCCGGCTCGCCGACATCMGCCGCGTCGAAATCCGTGCCGTCCCCAGCGGGCTGACACTCCTCAGCGCGAGCTTGTGACTCCGGGGCCGGACCGGCCGGATGACGGAAAGGACTCCCGCACGCGGATGCAGGCGGCGGGAGGATCAGCCGGCGCGGGCGGGGCTGAATAGCGGAGACAATGGAGGCGTGACTTCCGCGACCCCGCCACTGGACCCGGCCCGCTCCACCGGCCTCTTTGACCTCGGCTTCATCGGGACGGGCCTGACGTTTGCCGAATCGCTGGCGGATCTCGCTACGGCGCTCCACGGCGGGGGTGCCGGGGCCTCCGCCGTGGTGCAGGCCCCTCCGGGCACGGGCAAGACGACGCTGGTCCCGCCGCTGCTCGCCAACATCGCGGCCGACGGGAAAAGCGGCCGGGGAGGCCGTCCKAGGATTGTCGTCACCCAGCCGCGCCGCGTCGCCGTCCGTTCGGCCGCACGGCGCCTGGCCTCCCTCGACGGCACACGGCTCGGTGACCGTGTGGGCTACACCGTCCGCGGCGAACGCCAGACCGGTCCCGGAACGGTCATCGAGTTCGTCACCCCGGGCATTCTGCTGCGCCGCCTCCTCGCTGACGCCGGGCTTGAGGGCATCGATGCCGTGATCCTCGACGAGGTCCACGAACGCGGGCTGGAGACTGACCTCCTCGTCGGCATGCTCGCCGAAGTCCGCCAATTGCGCGGCGACCTCACGCTCGTCGCCATGTCGGCGACCCTTGACGCGCCCCGTTTTGCGGCACTGATCGGTGACGCGGAGACGGKAAACGACGACGGCGGTCCGGCGCCGGTGGTGGACTGCCCCTCCGCGTTGTTCCCCCTCGAGGTCCAATGGGCCCCCGCGGCGGCGCCGCGGCTGGACGAACGGGGCGTGACCCGGGCTTTCCTGGACCACGTGGCCGACACGGCAGCGGCGAGGCACGCCGCCGCGCTGGCTGCCGGACAGGACGTTGATGCTTTGGTGTTCGTCCCGGGCGCGTGGGAGGTCTCCTACATTGCTGCCCGGCTGAGGGGCCGGAGCCGCGCCGAGGTCCTGGAACTCCACGGCCAGGCCGCCCCGGCGGAGCAGGACCGGGCCGTCTCCGGCCGCGAGCCCGGCGGGACCGCCCGGATCATCGTTTCCACAGCGCTCGCCGAGTCCTCCCTCACGGTCCCGGGMGTCCGGCTAGTCATCGACTCCGGGCTGTCGCGCGAGCCCCGGCGTGATTCCAGCCGCGGGATGTCCGGCCTCGTGACGGGGTCCTGCTCCCGGGCGTCCGCGGAACAGCGGGCCGGCCGTGCCGCACGTCAGGGACCGGGCACCGTGATCCGTTGCTACGACCAGAAAGCCTTTGGCGCCGCGCCGGCCCACCAGACTCCGGAGATTGCGGCAGCAGACCTGACCGGTGCCGCCCTGCTCCTGGCATGTTGGGGAGCCCCCGGCGGCCGTGGGCTGGCCCTGCCGGACGCGCCGCCCCGGGCCGCGATGGACGAGGCCGTTAACGTGCTGCGGGAACTCGGCGCCGTGACGCCGGACGGCCACGCAACCGAACTGGGCAAGCTCTTGKCCCGGGTCCCCACGGACCCCCGGCTGGCCCGTGCCCTGCTGGACGGCGCCGCGACGGTGGGCCACCATACTGCGGCCGAGGCCGTGGCCMTGGTCTCGGGGGACCAGCGCGCCCCGGGCGCAGACCTKACGCGCCTTGTGGCCGCGCTGCGGTCCGGAAGGGACCCCGGCTCCCGGCGCTGGGCGGAGGACGTCCGGCGGATGGAGGGGATCGCGCATCAGGAGGCATCCGGCGTCGTGCCTGCCGTGACGGTGGGCGCCGCGGAGGCGATTGGCTTCGTCGTCGCGCTGGCTTTCCCGGACCGTGTGGCGCGCCGCGTCCCGGGCGACGGGCCGGAGCGCTACCTGCTCACGTCCGGAACCCGGGCCGGGTTGCCGGCCGGCAGCCCCCTGTCCGGGCATGAGTGGCTCGGCGTGGCCGAAGTATCTCGCGCACAAGGGCGGGATGCCGCCGGCACCGGCGCCGTCATCCGCTCTGCTGCGCCGCTGACGGCGGACACCGCGGAGGCCGCCGCCCGCCACCTCCTGAGCGAAACGGTGGAGGCGAACTTTAGCCAGGGCAGGGTCTCGGCCCGCCGGGAACGCCGCCTGGGCGCGATCATGCTCGCATGCACCCCGGTCCGGGCGTCTGCGGCGGAAGGCCGCGCGGCCGTGGCCCGTGCCCTGGCAAGCGAGGGGCTGGCGACCATCGGATGGTCGACGGCGGCAGAGGCGCTGCGCCGCCGTCTTGCCCTCCTCCACCGGGAGCTGGGCGGGCCCTGGCCGGACGTTTCCGAACCGGCGCTGCTGGCCCGTCTGGACGAGTGGCTGGCCCCGGAACTCGAGGCTTTGGCCGGCGGGGCATCCACTGGCGGCATCGACCTCGCCGGACCGCTGAGCAGGCTGCTGCCCTGGCCCGAGGCGGCCCGGCTCGGTGAACTGGTGCCGGAGGCCCTGGCGGTCCCCAGCGGATCCCGGATCMGGATCGACTACCCGGACGCGGACGACACCACGGGCCGGCCCGTCGTTGCCGTCAAGCTGCAGGAGTGCTTTGGCTGGGCTGAGACGCCACGGCTGGCGGACGGGCGCGTGCCGGTGCTGTTCCATTTGCTCTCCCCGGCCCGGCGGCCCCTKGCCGTGACGGACGACCTCGCATCGTTCTGGTCCGGGCCCTACGCCCAGGTCCGGGCGGAAATGCGCGGCCGCTATCCCAAGCATCCCTGGCCCGAAGACCCGTGGACAGCGCCCGCAACAGCCCGGACCAAGCCCCGAAACTGACGCCCGGGCTGACACGGGAGCCGGGACCTGGCGTCGGGCCGCGGCCCCTCACCCCGCGGCCCCTGGCGCCGCCCGGCACTCGCGCGCCAGGGGCAACAGGGGCATGATGAAGGAGGACGACGCCGGCGGACTGCCAGGCACGCGGGACGCCGCTCGAGTGGTCAATAAAGTGATCCCGGCAAGCGATGAAGAGTGATGGCCATGCATTTTGCGTTCGTCTCCATTCCCGCCCACGGACACGTGAACCCGACCCTGCCGCTGGTGGCGGAGCTTGTTCGCCGGGGGCACCGGGTCACGTACTTCACGTCGCCCGACTTCGAACAGCGCATCCGCAACACCGGCGCGGACTTCCACGCTTCCGGCGGCAGCTGGCTGGCATCCTTTCCTGCACTGGGGCCCGGGCAGCGCGCGCAGGCACACCTGATGCTGCCCCTTATGAACCGTGTGTTCGAGGACCTCCGGTCCAGCTTCCCCGCCCTGGTGGACCGCCTCAGGCAGGACCCGCCGGACGCCGTCTGCTTCGACGCGATGACGCTCAGCKGCAGCATGGCGGCAGAAAAGATCCGGGCCCCGGCCATTGCCCTCATGCCCACGTACGCCACGAACGAGCACTTCTCGCTGCGATCGCTGATGCCGGCGCCGCCCCCGGGAGGCGCCGATGAGACGGCGAAAGTGGCGATGGCCATGGGCCGGTTGGTGGCGGAGTTCGCGGCCGAGCAGGGCGTGCGGACGCCGCGGATGTTCGACGGTCCGCCGGCGCCGTTCAACATCGTGTTCCTACCCCGCGAGTTCCAGCCCATGGGCGAGACCTTCGATGATCGGTTCCGGTTTGTCGGACCCAGCATCGGTGGCCGGGACAATGACGGCKACTGGGTCCGCGAGGGAACCGGTCCGTTGCTGTTCATTTCGCTGGGGACCACCCCGCTGAACCGCCGGCCCGACTTCTTCCGGATGTGCGTGGACGCCTTCGGCGCCAMCGACTGGGACGTCGCCATGGCCATCGGGGAACAGACCAGCCCGGCCGAGCTCGGGACCGCTCCGCCCAACGTCCGGATCCGGCCGTTCTTCCCGCAAGTGCAGGTGCTCCGCGAGGCTGAGATCTTCATCACCCACGCCGGCATGAATTCGACCATGGAGGCGCTGTACTTTGCCGTCCCCATGCTGGCCGTGCCGCAGCAACCGGAACAGGCAGCCACCGCCCGCCGKCTTGAAGAACTGGGCCTGGGCCGGCGACTGGCCGCGGAGGACGTCACGCGGGAGGCGCTCCGCGACGGGGTCGACGCGCTCCATGCCGATGCGCAGATCCGGCGGAACCTGGCCGCCATGAGCGAAATTGTCCGCAGCGCGGGAGGTGCCGCAGCCGCCGCCGACGCCATCGAAGCGCACGTGCGGCACGGAGCGGGCCGGTTCGGGGCCGTCGGTTAGGGGAGCGGGAGCACGGGATTACCGCCGTGCACCGTGCCGTGCGTCTTGAGGAACCCAGCCACCGCAGCCGCCAGCGACGCCCCCGCTTCGTCGGCGCTTCGCTTCGCCCCGGCAACGGCAAACGAGTGATCGCCACCCTCACGCCACTCCACGGTGGCGGACGGGCCGATCCTCGCTGCCACGGCCTCCAGCAGTTCCGGGGTGGCGAACGTGTCGCGCGTGCCCTGCAGGAAAAGCATGGGCAGCGTCAGCCCGTAGAGGTGCTCGTCGCGGATTTTCTCCGGCTTMCCCGGCGGGTGCAGCGGATAGCCCAGGTACACCRAACCCGCCGCGGGCATGCCTTCCGCCACCGCCATGGAGGCCATCCGGCCGCCGAACGACTTTCCGGCGGCCCACAGCGGCCTGCCGCCGGAGCGGGACGCGGCGGCATCCATGGCCGCCCGCCAGGCCGCGATTGCCGTCGGCGGCCGGTCCGGGAACTTCTTGCCGGCCTCGCGGTAGGGGAAGTTGAACCGCAGGGTGGCGACGCCCAGGGCGTTCAGGGCACGGGTGAAGCCCACCAGGAAAGGGTGGTCCATTCCCGCCCCGGCACCGTGGGCAACAACGAGGGTTGCGAAAGCGCCGTCGGGGTMTGCGAAGACGCCCGAGACGGCGGCATCTCCGACGTCGATGCTAATCGGGGACTCCGGGGTGCTCATGCGTCCATCATGCCGGGTTCGCTCTTCAATTGCCCACGTCACGTTGGTACGTTGTCCCCATGGCCACCGAAGATGCCCACCTTACTGTCAGCGGTCCGCACGGCGACCGGGAGATGAGGGTGTCGAGCCCTGGCAGGGTGCTCTGGCCCGGGCCGGGACTCACCAAACTGGACCTGGCCCGCTACCTGGTCGACGTCGGGGACGCCTTCCTGGCGGCTAACGGCGGACGGCCGGTGACGCTCCAACGGTTCAAGGACACGGTGGACGGCGAACACTTCTTCTCCAAGAACCCGCCCAAAGGCGCCCCGGACTTTGTCCGTTCGGTMGACGTCGTCTATCCCAGCGGGCGTTCGCATCCCCAACTGGTCATCGACGAAGTCGCCGCCGCTGTATGGGCGGTGCAGATGAATACGGTCGTGTTCCACCCCTGGGCCTCCCGGGCCGAGAATCCGGACAATCCGGACGAACTCCGGATCGATCTCGATCCGCAGCCCGGTACCGGGTTCGCCGAGGCTGTGCCGGTCGCACGGGAGCTGCGGCGCGTGCTGGCGGAGGCCGGGCTTGACGCGTTTATCAAGACCTCGGGAAGCCGGGGGCTTCACGTCTTCGCCCCGGTCGAACCCACCCGGGAGTTCCTGGACGTGCGCCATGCAGTTATCGCGGCAGCGCGCGAACTCGAGCGGCGCATGCCGGAGCAGGTCACCACCGCGTGGTGGAAGGAAGAACGCGGCGCCCGCATCTTCGTGGACTTCAACCAGGCCAATCGCGACCGCACCATGGCTGGAGCTTATAGTCCGCGGGCCCTCCCGCAGGCGACGGTGTCATGCCCGATCCGCTGGGAGGAGCTCGACGACGCTGATCCGAAAACCCTCACCATCGTGACCGTGCCGGAACGGCTCAAGATTGCCGGTGATCCGTGGGCCGACATGCATTCGAGCGCGGGCGCCGTCGACCTGCTCCTGGAGTGKTGGGAGCGTGACGTCGCGGCAGGACTGGGGGAACTGCCGTTCCCGCCGGATTTTCCGAAGATGCCCGGGGAGCCGCCACGGGTGCAGCCCAGCCGGGCGCGCACCAAGGGCTGACCGAGACTGACGACCGCCGTCGCCATCCCATCCGGTCCCGCCGCCGTAGCGAATTACCGGCATGAGCAAGTCGGAGAAAAAGAACCTGCGGTATTGCGACTACTACTGCTTTATGTCGCTGAAGGATTTCGCGGCGTGGGTCGAGTCCGACGACGACCAGGACCCCGCCATGTCCTACTCCACGCCGCCTACCACGTGAGGTCCTGCGCCACGATCTCGTAGTGGCCGTCACGCTCGGTAAACGTGGCGCGGTACCCGCGCTTGACCCCGTTGACCACCATCTGGCAGTCCGTATGCGTGTTCACTTTGATGTCCGGGAAGTTCCTGCATTCCACCCCGGAGATCGACACCCCGGGATCCTTGGGCTTGGCGCGGGCCGTGATCCTCTCCGCCAGGATCTTGCCGCTGGTCTGCGGATCGAAGATCACCACCGTCGGCGGCGGTGTAGCCGTGACTGTGGTCGTTGGTCCCGGTGCGGCCGCGGGGGCGGCACAGCCTGCCAGAAGAAGCACCCCGCCCATGGATGCCGTACACGCAGTTCTCAAACGCTTCATCGCCGACCATTTCCATCCGACGCACGTACACAGGCACGTTCATGGAGCTACCCGAGACCCGGGCCGCCACACAGCCCACGATGCCTTGCACTGCTTGGGGAATCCTTGGGCCGGCGGCCGGGAGAAGTCCCCGTCAGGCCACGGCGTTAGCCGCGGGAGCGGACAGTCCGAAGTATGCCGCGGATCGAAACGCCGACGGCGCACACCAGCGGAGCCAGCGCTACAAGCGCCACCACGGTGTTGGGCCGGAACATCATGCGGCCGGAGGGACCCTTGGCATAAACGCCCAGCGGGAGCACAAAGCCCCCGCCGCCTCCGCCACTTCCGCCACTCCCGGGCTGGCCGTCTTCCGGGGCGCTGCCACCCCCGAAGCCGAACGACACCACTGCTACGGGGATGAGCTCTTCCCCGGCGACAGTCACGGCGGGGCCATACGCCCTGGACACCCCGACATTCTTGAACGTGTCCACGAGGGACGAAAAAGACTCAGACATAGGACACACGATAGGCAACGGCCGCTTGGAGCGCCAGAGCCGCGCGGCTCCGCCACCTGTGGCGGGACGCAATGCGGCGGGAAGTAATCGGGTCCTGGCTCTGGTTCCGGGCCGTGGCTTGCCCTTAGATTGGAGCAGGCGGGGGCACTGCCCAACCGTGGACAACGAGGCACCGGAATCGAGGCACTGGACATGACAAAATCCACCACTGCGGCATCACGGCTCGCCGACGCATTGGCAATCGTCCTTGGCACCGACGGGATTCCCTTGAGGCTGCGGGCCTGGGACGGCACCGAGGCGGGCCCGGAGGACGCTCCGGTGGTCGTCTTCCGCTCCCGGCGGGCACTGCGCCGGATGCTCTGGTCACCCGGGCAGCTCGGACTCAGCCGCGCCTACGTGGCCGGCGACATCGACGCACCCGGTGATATTTTCGCGGCCTTCGCAGCCCTCAGCTCGGCCGGGAAATTTGCCGAACCCGGACCGTTCCGGCCGCCGGCTCCCGGCGAAGTGTACGCGTTGCTCAGGGCTGCCGTCCGGCTCGGCGCACTGGGACCGAACCCGGCGCCGCCCCCKGAGGAAGCCCGCGTGGGCCGGTACGGCCGGCGTCATTCCAAGGGCCGTGACGCCGCGGCCATCTCCCACCATTACGACGTCGGGAACGACTTCTACGCGCTCGTCCTGGGTCCGTCCATGGTCTACTCCTGTGCGGTCTGGGAATCGGAGGAGACCGGGCTTGACGCAGCCCAGGCGGCCAAACTCKACCTGGTCTGCCGCAAGCTGGGCCTCAAGCCCGGCATGCGCGTGCTGGATGTGGGGTGCGGCTGGGGCAGCTTCGCGCTGCACGCGGCGCAACACTACGGGGTCGACGTCGTCGGGGTGACGCTCTCGGTCGAACAGGCAGCCCTGGCCCGGAAACGGGCGGCGGACGCCGGCCTGACGGACCGGGTGGACATCCGTGTCCAGGACTACCGCGACGTCGACGACGGTCCGTACGACGCGATCAGCTCCATCGGCATGTCGGAGCACGTGGGACGCGAGCAGATCGGGCACTATGCTTCCCGGCTGCAGGATCTGCTCCGTCCGGGAGGCAGATTGCTCAACCACGCGATCTCCTGGAACGCCGGAGCGGCCGCGCCGGACCCCGACTCCTTCATTCCCCGCTATGTCTTCCCGGACGGCGAAATGCTCAGTCTCACCGACATGGTCGCGGCACTTGAAACCGCGGGCCTGGAAGTGCTTGACGTCGAGGCCCTGCGGCGGCACTACGCCCTGACGCTCCGGGCCTKGGTGCGGAACCTTGAGGAGCACTGGGATGAGGCAGTCCKACTCGCAGGCGTGGGACGTGCGCGGGTGTGGCGGCTTTACATGGCAGCGAGTGCCCTMGGMTTCGAGGCGGGMATCACGGGCGTGAACCAGGTCCTGGTCCAGCGCCMGGGCGGCGAGGAACCGCCGTTGCGCCGCACGGCGTGGATCTGACAGTATGTCGCGGCGAACGCACGGGGCGGCGCAGCCACGACGCCCGGCCACAGTCCGGCCACGGCCGGKACGCGGCGGCGTCCCGGTGGCTGACCCGCAGCCCATGCGAGGCTAGGCTGACTTCATGAGCAATACCGAAGTGGCGCCTCAGGAAATTCTCTGCGAAACGGACGCGAACTGCGCCGGCGTCGAACTGCTGGTTCCGCGGCAGGTCCCGCTGGGCGGCCCGCGTGCCATGGACGTCCGGCGCACTCTCCCACAGCKCCAGCGGAGCCTCATCGGGGCCTGGTGCTTCCTGGACCACTACGGTCCGGACCGGGTAGGTGACTCCGGCGGCATGAAGGTCCCGCGCCACCCGCACACCGGGCTGCAGACCGTCAGCTGGCTTTTCACCGGGGAGATTGAACACCGGGACTCTGCCGGCTTCCACGCAGCCGTGCGGCCGGGTGAAGTGAACCTCATGACCGCCGGCCGCGGCATCAGCCACTCGGAATTTTCCACCCCGGACACAACCGTCCTGCACGGCGCGCAGCTGTGGGTGGCGCTGCCGGACCCGGCCCGCCACATGGCCCCCACGTTCGAGCACTATCGCCCGGAACCCGTTAGCKGAACTGGCTGGACACTTCGTGTCTTCTTGGGTTCGCTCGGCGGGTCCGTCTCGCCCGTCACCACTCACACCCCCCTCCTCGGTGCGGAGCTGGTGCTCGAAGCGGGCGCGGAACTGACCCTCGACACGGATGCCTCCTTTKAACACGGACTGCTCCTGGACGCGGGCAGCCTCAGCCTGGACGGGCACCTCGTCCCCAAAGACAACCTCGCATACCTGCCGGTCGGTCACGGGTCCCTGACGCTGACAGCGGGCAGCGACGGAGCTCGCGTCCTCCTGATCGGCGGGGCGCCGCTGGACGAAAAGATTGTCATGTGGTGGAACTTCGTCGGACGCAGCCACGAAGAGATTGTCGCCTACAGGGCCCAGTGGCAGGCCGAGATCGGTGCCGAGACCGCCGCGGAGGACGGTGCCCATACCGACGCCGGCCCGGCCGGTGCCGGGTCCGCCGGGGACGGCGCAGAGTTGCGGTTCGGTTCATTCCCGCCGGGAGAACCGGCGCCGCTCCCGGCCCCGGCCCTGCCGAATGCCCGCATCCGGCCGCGCGGCTGACTCGTGCTCGCCGGCAAGACCAACAGCTGCCCCCAACGAAGGAGACCACATTGACCGCCATCACCGTGAGAAACAACGCGGAGCGCAGCCGCTTCGAAATACTCGACGCCGGCGCCGTGATCGGCCAGGCGGCCTATGTGGACGACGTCGGGGCGGATCAGCGCATTTTCTATCACACGGTGATCAGCGAAGAATACGGTGGCCAGGGGCTGGCCGGGACRCTGGCCGCGCAGGCACTCGATGCGACCGTCGCCGCGGGCCTCGTGATCGTTCCGGTGTGTCCGTTCATCAAGAAGTACCTTGGAAAGCACCCGGACTATTCGGCCAACGTGGTGACCCCCACTCCGGCACATCTGGAATTCCTGAGCGCCGCGCTGGCCCAACGCGTCCGGCAGTGACCCCGGCGAACGCCAAGGTGCCTGCCGCTAACGTGCCTGGCGCTCACGTATGCGCGAGGAACCGCTCCACCCGCCGGTCGGGGATGAGCCAGAGTGCGGCGACCGCCGCGTAGGTGGCGATCCCCAGGACAGGGTTCACAAAGGTCAGGGCCATCCCCGCGACGTACAGGGCCGGGGAACCCTTGCCCTTCCAGTCCTGCCCCATGGCCTGCTCCAGCGCGCCGCCCCGGCCCTGCTGACGGATCAGGGCCAGCTTCAGGATGTAGTACGCAATCGCCGCGAGCAGCAGGTTCAGCCCGTAAACCAGGACGGGCACCTGGGCCAGGCCCGCGTCATTGATCCAGCGCGTGGTGAACGGGAAGAGCGACAGCCAGAACAGCAGGTGCAGGTTGGCCCAGAGGACTCCACCGTTGATCCTGCCGGCCAGATGCAGCATGTGGTGGTGGTTGTTCCAGTAGATTCCGACATAGACGAAGCTCAGCACGTAGCTGAGAAACGTAGGAAGCTCGTGGAGCAGGGCCGGCCACGTAGGTTCGGCCGGGACGTGCAGCTCCAGGACCATGATGGTGATCACGATGGCAAGCACGCCGTCGCTGAAGGCCTCCAGTCGGTTCTTGTTCACGGGCCGCCTTCGATCGGGGCATCGTTGCCGATGCAGCGAGGGACTGCAGACGCCGTGACCACTGCTTCGCAGGCACCGGGACCGCACGTCCGCATTTTGACGAGGAGTCTACCGGGAACCGGCCAGCGTCGGCCACGCTCCGCGAGCAGCCGCCCGGCGCTGAGCCCCACGGCGCCTGCGGCGTGACCCTAGCCCTCGGGTTCTTCCGCGAGCTCGGCCTCGGCCATTTCGAGGGCGAAGCCCAGCGCACTGGCGAGGTTGCCGGAGGCCGCCACAATGCGGGGCGTCCCGACGATGGGGGCGACGGCAATCAGGACGCCCTGGACGTCTTCCAAGGTGATGCCGACTTCCATAGCGGTACCGGCATTGAGCAGATACGAGGCAGCCGGAGCGTCGACTGCCGCGAGGGCCGCGATCCGGGCCAGCATCAACTCCCGTGGATCGAGTGTGGAGCGTTCGAGCGATACGGCGGTGATATCGGCGAGGGTGCTGAGGACGGGGGTTTCTTCTTCGGCCATGGTCATGCCTCCATCTGGTTGCAGTGGTTGAGTGCCGATTGGCGCGACCAGTGCGGGTCGCTGCGACTCGCTATCAACCTAGCCCGCGATATTGGGGGAGGACATCACCCGAAGGGCATGAGGCGGTCATCAGCCACTCCGCACCGTGACAGATGCGGCTGCGCGTGCGCCGCGGGACAGGCAGTGGCTCGTTGACKAGGCGCCGTTTCGGGGCCACAATCGCATTAACCTGAGCCAAGGCACGTCTGTGCGCTCAGGAGGGACTTACCCCGGCAACCAGTGCCAGCGGCGGTCCCTGACGTMAAAGGGAGGTCGCTGATCATGGCCAAGACCAAAGTMAAGCACCGGAGCGTCGAGGAACGTGCTGCGACGGGCAAGGGATGCCGAAAGGACACGCCGGTCTCCATCCACACTGGCTGGGTTCCCGCGCCCGACCGCCCGGATCCGGTCGCGCTGCTCGAGGAGCAAAACCTCACCCGGGAGCAGGACCTCGTACCCGTGCGGCACGGCCGGATGCTGGTCTCGCCCTTTACGTTCTACCGCGGTGCGGCCAAGATCATGGCCGCCGACCTGAAGGACACTCMGCGCGCGGGCCTGGTTTCCCARCTGTGCGGGGACGCCCACCTGTCCAACTTCGGCGTGTTTGCCTCCCCGGAGCGAACACTGCTGTTTKACCTGAATGACTTCGACGAAACGCTACCTGGCCCATTTGAGTACGACGTCAAGCGAATGTCCGCGAGTTTCACCATCGCGGCGCGGAACAACGCCTTCACCAAGGAAGAAACCCGCGATGTGACTCTCACCGCMGTTCGGGCCTACCGAGAAGCGATGGCCGAGTTCGCGCAAATGGKGACCCTCGATATCTGGTACGCCCGGCTGTCCGAGGAGCAGCTACTGGAGACCATCCAGATGGCTGTCGCGACTCAAAAAGGGAAGTCCCTCAAGAAGGCCGCTGAAGGCATGGAGAAAACGGCGCGAGCGAACGTCGCGAAGGCGCGCACCCGCGACAGCCTGCAGGCACTGTCCAAGCTAGGCGAACTCGTCGACGGGAAGTATCGCATCGTCAGCCAGCCGCCGATCGTCATTCCCGCGCGGGAGCTCGGCGAATCGTTGGATATGTCTGCCGATGAGATTCAGCAAGTCATACGTGAGCAGCTGCGCTCCTACAGGATCTCGTTGCAGGACGACCGACGACACCTGCTGGAACGCTTTGAGATCATCGACGTCGCCCGCAAGGTCGTGGGCGTCGGCAGCGTCGGCACCCGGGCCTTTATCGCGCTGCTCCAGGGCCGCGACCAAGAGGATCCGCTGTTCCTGCAGGTCAAGGAGGCCACTCGATCGGTACTGGAGGACCACTTGCCCAAGAGCAAGTTCAAGCAGCCTGGTGAGCGCGTCGTTCAGGGACAGCGGATGATGCAGGCCGCGAGCGACATCTTCCTGGGGTGGACCAAGGGCGCACAGGAAAACCGGTACCTGTACTGGCGCCAGCTGCGCGACATGAAGGGCTCGGCCGTTGTGGAAGGCATGAAACCGCTGGGCATGACGCTCTATGCCAACGTATGCGGCTGGACGCTGGCCCGGGCGCACGCCCGCTCCGGCGACCCGATCGCGCTCGCCGCCTACCTCGGCAAGAGCGACAAGTTCKACTTATCKATCGCAGACTTCTCCGAGCGTTACGCCGACCAGAACGACCAGGACTACCAGGCCTTCGCGGATGCCGTTCGTTCCGKCCGCCTGGAAGCAACCGAGGGCCTCTGAGCCGACGGGAGAAATTGCGGGACGGCAAGAGCATGCTCCCCGGAAGGCGGCGCCGTGAGTGAACGACTCGCAGGACAACAGATGTCTCTCTGGGTTGCCACAGCCGGTGCCACCAGCTATCCGTCCCTGAACACGGATCTGGATGCCGACGTGGCGGTGGTCGGAGCAGGGATMGCCGGCCTGACCGCGGCGCTGGCCCTCAAACGGGACGGCCACACCGTCGCCGTCCTCGAGGCCGCGCGCATCGGCACCGGAGTCACAGGGCACACCACCGGCAAGGTCACCTCGCTGCACCGCCTGGCCTACACCGAGCTCACGGACCGGCACGGCCCGGATGTCGCGCKCGCCTACGGGCAGGCCAACCAAGCCGCGATCGAACACATCGCGCGGGTGGTGGCGGAGGAAGGCATCGACTGCGATTTCCGCAGGGTGTCCAACTACACCTACGCGGAATCCGACGACGCCCTCACCCGCGTCCGCGACGAAGCCGAACTGGCAGCACGGCTGGGCCTTCCTTCGGTCTTCACCCCCGAGGTGCCGCTGCCGTTCGCTGTCCGGGGCGGGGTCCGGTTCGATCACCAGGCGCAGCTTCACGCGGTGAAGTACCTTCAAGGCCTCGCCCGCGCCGTCGAGGGAGGCGGGAGCCACGTCTTCGAGGACTCGCGCGTCACGTCGCTGCGCGATGGTGCGCCGGGCGTCGTCGAGACCGCGCGGGGCACAGTCCGGGCTCTGGAGGTCATCGTTGCCACCAACGTTCCGATCGGCGACGCCGGACTGTTTGCCGGTCGCTGCTACCTGCACCGGTCCTACGTCGTTGCCGCCCCGGCGGCGCCGGAGCGTTTGGACGGGACCTTCATCAGCGTCGACGAACCGATGCGCTCTATCCTGGCGATCGACGTCGGCGGCGCGTCTTTTGTCCTCACCGGCGGCGAGGGGCACAGTGCCGCCGAACCTGGCGACACCCCCACCCGGTACCGCCGCCTGGAAGCATTCTCCCGTGACCGCCTCGGCACAGGAGACGTCAGTTTTCGATGGTCCACGCAGGATTCCATGCYGGTCGACKGATTGCCCTACGTGGGACGCATGTCCCCGGACGCCGGACACCTTCATGTGATCACGGGGCTGCGCAAATGGGGCCTGACCAACGGCACTGCCGGAGCACTGATCCTGGCCGACACGCTCTCCGGCCRTCACAACCCCTGGGCGGCGGTGTTCGACAGCAACCGGACGGCTCCGGCCAGCCCTCCAGGGACCGCCGGGCCGGCCGGCGGGGCAGGAGTTCTGCCGGCGGACCCCGGGAAACCGGAACCCGGGGGACAKACCGCCGTCGCCGGGCTGCGCCCGCGCGAAGGCACCGTTGTCGACGTCGACGGCGCGGCGACTGCTGTCTATGCCGCCGAATCCGGAAGKCTCCACGCCGTCTCTGCCATCTGCACGCACCTGGGCTGCACCGTGGAGTTCAACGCCGAGGACACGACGTGGGACTGTCCTTGCCACGGCTCCCRGTTTGCGCCCGACGGCACCGTCATCCAGGGGCCGGCGACCGAGAACCTCGCGGCGCGGCCTTCACCATCCCGTCCGGCTGGACCCGTCCCCGGCTGATTCCTCTGCCGTCCGGCCCGGCCGCCGTTCAGCGGCCGCGACAGGGTTCCCCCGGGCAGGGTCCGCGCGGCGGAGCCGTTCAAGCCCCACGACGTCCCGGCCGAACGAATACACCAGCAGCCCAAGTGCCGCGCCGAGCGCCACGCTGCCCGGCCATACGGGGACGCCAGGCAGCAGGGCGAACAGCAGTGCCGCGGGCTGGATGGCCCAGATCACCTTGCGAAGGGTGCTGGACGGCAGCGGKATCTTCAGGGACGGCTGGAACCATCCTGCGGCAAGGAACACGTAGTACATCAGGCCGATGCCCAACGGCCACGGGCCAAATGATCCCGCTGCCGCGCACGACAACACGAGAACCAGCGTGGCGTCGGTATCCGAATCCAGTCGCGCGCCCTCGGCCGTCGCGGACCCTGTCAGGCGGGCCACCCGTCCGTCCGCGGCATCAAGCAGGAACGCTGCACTCCCCAKCACAACGATCAGACCGTGCGTCCCGGGTCCTGTGAACAGGTCCCACGCCGTCACCGCGGCACAGCAGGCCACGACGGCGGCCCTGCCGAGGGTGACCCGGTCCGCAGGAGTCGAAAACCGCGGCACGCGKCCCAGGACGGAGCTGGCGGCCCGCACGATCACCGCGGCACCGGCCACCAGCGCCAGCCACCAGAAAGCAGGCTCAGCCACGAGCACGGTGCCGAGCCAGATCCCCGCGACCAGGTAGGCCGCGACGGCAACTGCGGCATCGGCCACGRCCCGGCGGGCGCTGGTGCCTGCTGACGCGCGCGCGTGGTGAAACGCCGTGCCCCTGTGCGCCGTTCCCTGTTCACATKATTTCAGCCTGAACCACCCCGCCCACATGCTARCAATTGCGGGGGAGGCTCCCCGGCTGCCCCGCGCGGGCGGCATCCGGTGCCCGCTCCCGGCCCCTCCCTGGACCGCGATTCCGCGCCTCTGTGTCGAACCCTGAACGTCCGGCCGCCTACTCCCGCGCTGTTCAGGCGGAGGACCGGGCAGGCCGCCGGGGTGTCCGGCGCCCGGCCCGGGCGAAGCCGACGGCAGCCAGGACGGCTCCGGCGGCTTCGGCCACCGCACTCACCGTCTTCTCAAAAAACCAGACGGGATCGTACATAGCGGGGAAGGGACCAAAGGCAGGAATGTCCACGTAGCGGTACAGGACCACGGCGATGAAGGCACTGAGCGAAACGACGAACGCGACGGCGTAGGCGGCCCGGCTGCCGCGCAGCAGTACGAACAGCCCGGCCAGCACGGCCGCGGCCGATTCGAGGAGGAAGAGATTACCCTGGCCGATCCCCGCGGGGTTTCCCGCCTGGTAGCCCGGTGCMAGATGGATGTGGACACCGGCGTCGATGAACAGGGCGACGGCAGTGAGGATGCGCAACGTCATGCCGGTTCCATGGACGCCGACAGACTGCCCGGGATGGCTATGGGCGCTCACTTGACGATCGTTCATTTGACGATCAGCGTCCCGTGCATGCCCGGATGGAAAGTGCAGTGATAGGGGTAAGACCCGGGTTTCGTCGGAGCSGTGAACGTGGCGGTGCTGCCGCCGCCTTTGACCTCCGTATCKAATGCTGCGCCCTCGTCGGCCGTGACAGTGTGAGCAGYGCTATCCATATTCGTGATGGCGACCGTCGCGCCGGGCGCCACCGTGAGCRGATCGCCGTAGGCGAAGTCTTTGATCGTGATGGTGACGGCTGCGGTGGCCGCCGTCGGACTGGCCCCTGGGCTGGAGCCGGATGCCGGCGCCGAGGTCGGTGCCGGCATGCCACCTCCGCCCGCGCACCCGCCGGTTCCGATCAGGATCAGAACCACCCACAGTGACGACAGCTTCCGGCCAGCCTTCATGGCGCACCACCCCGAACGGATTATGGGAAATGAGCGAATCTACGTACGCACTTCATTGTGCGCCTGCCGGGCACGAATGGAACCTGCCCGGATGAATTGTTCCCGAATGGAACACAAAGGCCATCGCCTCCGGAGCGCCGGCGCCGCCACCGCCCGCGGCGTGCTGCTCCGGGGCATGCTGCCCAGGGTCCGGCCGGCGGGATAGCGTAGGGACTGCATGCATTCCAACCGGCACGGGAGGCACGATCGCGTGAAGCGTAAGAAGTCCGGGCCGGTATCGCTGACGGTGCTCATTGCCTTTGCCGCAAACATCCTTGTTGCGGCAGCGAAAACCGCGGCCGCGCTCGTCTCGGGTTCAGCGTCCATGACCKCCGAGGCAGCCCACTCCTGGGCCGACACCGGCAACCAGGTCTTCCTCCTCATCGCGGAACGGAAGGCCGCAAGKAAGAGGGACAGGTCCCACCCCATGGGCTACGGCCGCGAGGCCTACGTGTGGTCCATGATTGCCGCTTTCGGCCTGTTTACGGCCGGGGCCGTMGTGTCGGTGATGCACGGCATCCAGCAGCTCTTCACACCGGAGCCGGCCGGCGACTACGCGATCGCCTATCTTGTCCTCGCGATCGCCTTTGTCTTCGAGGGCGTGTCCTTCACCCAGGCGTTCCGGCAGAGCCGGAAGGCCGCGCGCGAGCTGGACCGGAGCACCCTGGAACAGGTCCTGAAGAGCTCMGATCCCACCCTGCGTGCCGTCTTTGCCGAGGACTCGGCMGCCCTGGTMGGTCTCATCATCGCCTTCGCGGGGATTTTCCTGCACCAGGTCACGGGGTCTGCCGTGCCCGATGCCGTGGGGTCCATTCTGGTGGGC
>NZ_JBFTHK010000031.1:0-34308 GCF_056394205.1 Arthrobacter sp. 10T413_2
CCGCCAGCCAGGTCGAGTGGATCCTCCACGACTCGGGGGCACGGCGCGTGTTCGTTGAAGACCAGGCCAAGGGGGCCCTGGTCCAAGGCGTTCTGKACGCGTCCACAGTCCTCGGCGACCGGCTTGTCGCCGTCGTCCGGATGGAGAACGACGGCGCCGCACCGAACCTGGCGAGTCTCGCCGCAGCCGGCACCGGGGTGACCGACGCCGAACTMGAGCGCCACCGGAGCGCCGCGTCCCTCGCCGACGTTGCGTCGCTGGTCTACACCTCGGGCACCACGGGCAGGCCCAAGGGCTGCGAGATCACGCACGCCAACTTCGCCCTTGTCGCCAAGAACATCRTCCTCTTCCTTCCCGAGATCCTCATGCAACCGCGTTCCCGGACCTTGATGTTCCTGCCCCTCGCGCACGTCCTGGCCCGTGCGGTCCAGGTGATCTGCCTGAGCGCTGGCGCCACCGTCGGCCACACCGCAAGCGCCAAGGAACTCCTGGAGGACCTGGCCAGTTTCAAACCCACGTTCCTGCTGGTGGTCCCCCGGATCTTMGAAAAGGTCTATGCCGGCGCCGTGCAAAAGGCCGCCGCGGCCGGCAAGKGGCGGGTGTTCACGGCCGCAGCGTCGGCCGCGGTCGACTACTCCAGGGCGCTGGACGCCGCCTCGCGGGGCGACGGGAAGGGCCCCGGACGGATCCTGAGGGTCCGGCACGGACTCTTTGACCGGCTGTTCTACCCCAGGCTCCGGKAGGTCTTCGGCGGCCAGCTGCGGTATACGGTCTCCGGGGCCAGTCCGCTGAGCTCCAGTGACGCGCATTTCTTCCGGGGTGCCGGCATCCCCGTCCTGGAAGGCTACGGCCTGACCGAAACCACGGCGCCGTGCACGGCCAACACGCCGGCAAGGACCAAGGTGGGGACGGTCGGTATCCCGGTGCCGGGAACCACCATCCGGGTGGCCGACGACGGCGAGATMCTGGTCAAGGGCATCGGGGTCTTCAAGGGCTACCACGCCAACGAGGCCGCCAACGCGGAAGCCTTCGTGGACGGCTTTTTCCGCACCGGGGACCTCGGCTTCCTCGATGAGGACKGCTTCCTGACTATCACCGGACGCAAGAAGGACCTGCTGGTGACGGCCGGCGGCAAGAACGTGGCGCCCGGCCCGCTCGAGGAGAAGATCCGCGAGCACCAGCTGGTAGGCCAGGCCGTCGTGATCGGTGACGGCCGGCCGTTCGTGTCGGCCCTGATCAACCTGGACCCGGAAGGGCTCCACAACTGGTGCACCGCCCGGAAGGTGCCCGCCATGACTCCGGCCGAGGCCGCTGCGGACGAGATGGTGCGGGCCTCGATCCAGGGCGCCATCGATGAGGCGAACCTGCTGGTCTCCAAGGCTGAATCCATCCGCAGCTTCGTCATCCTGGACGCCGACTTCACGGTCGAATCAGGGCACCTGACACCCTCGCTCAAACTCAAGCGGGCCGCCGTCGTGCGGGACTACGAGGAGCACATCAACCGCATCTACGGCTGAGCCCCGACACGCGCCGCCCCTGAACCGGCCGGGGCAGCGAAACGGCCGGCACAAAGGTGCCGGCCGTTTCTGCTGCTCAGACGGTGTGGCGGGTGCGCTCCGTGTCCGGTGCGCTKTCGCCGGAACTGTCGCCGTCCCTGCCGGCAGGGGCGTCCGCCGGGCTGTCTGACGTGCTGCCGGCGGCCGCAGCGCCGGTGTCTTTGGACCCGGCTGCTGTTTTCCGGCCAAGGMCGCGCCGCCGGCGTGTGGGCCAGGTCAGGATCAGGGTCACCAGCGAGGCGAGCAGGACCAGGCCGCCGATCACCATCCCGGCGTCCATCCAGAACTGGCCCGGGAACAGCCGGATCAGGGTGTCCTGGAGCGTAAAGGTCCAAGTCCCGTTGGCGAAGAAAATGCGGTGGAAGTCGGTGAAGAACTGCTCCCAGCCGAGCACGGCGAGGGTTCCGAGGCCGATGATGATCGCCAGCGAAATGATCGAGCCGGYGAACAGGCCGCGGCGGACTCCCCCATTGTGGCGCCGCTTCAGGTAAATCACGGCAATCAGGCTGAGCAGGATCAACAGGGTGCCTGCACCGAACGTCGACAAGATGACGGTCTTGACGTCGGCCATGTGGCTGACTTCGCCGTCCTTGAACAGACGGTCCCCGCTTTGGTCCACGAGATCGCCKAGATAGCGCGGGCCCGACCAGTTGCTGAGGTAGTCCACGGCGTAGGAGCCGTAGGTCATGCGGTCATCAGTGCTGAAGCCGTAGCCGTCCCCGGGGAAGCCCGGGCGGTTGTATTCCACCCAGAGGAACAAGGGGCTGGTGACGGCGCGGACGGCCAGCACCAGAAGGATGACCGGGTAAAACACGGCGAGCATCACCTGCATCACCCGCGGGAGGACGGGCTTGGCCTTGGCCGCCTGTTCGCGTTCGGCATTGCGGCGCTCAACTTCCTCCTGCGGAGGACGGATMTGCAGGGCCGAGGTCTGCAKCGGCTMGTCGGACGCGGTGCCCGGGCGGACGACGGCGGCCTCGGCCGCCTTGCGGTCGGCGCGGCTCTCCGGCTGGCTTGTTGGGGACGGCGCTGCCGCTCCGACGACTGCTCCCCCGCCGACGTCGTCCTTCTTCGCKGCGGACGTGCCCGCGGCCGCAKCCTTGGCGGCGGGCGTGGTTGCGGAGCCTCCGGAGGGCTTGGTTGCAGCGGCCGGTTTCATCCAGTCAAAAGCCGGCTCGTCGGTGTCATCCGTCGGATCCAGGTTCGGATCCGGCCGGTCGGGCGGGGTGGGACTTGTGTCAGTCACGTGGAGCTTCGCTTCCGTAGGCTTCCGCGCTGCCCGGCCTGCGCCCGGCTGCGCAATTTATCTGGCTCCGAGCCTACCGTCAGGGGATGAGGCTCGGCGAGATGCCACCCCGTCAGTTGGCGTATTGGGCCCACGGGATGTTCCAGTCCCCGAAGCCGTCATCGAAGTTCGCAAAGTCGCCCTCGGTGTTGACCACCTGGACGACGTCGCCCGTGGTCATGTTGTCGAAGACCCACTGCGCGCCGTCCGGGCCCAGGCCGATGCAGCCGTGGGAGAGGTTGGTCTTGCCGATGAAGGGCATTGCGGAGTCCGTGGCCTGGTGGATGAACTCCCCGCTGGGCGTCAGTCGCGTGGCGTAGTTGACGTCCAGCTGGCCGTAGTAGGCCGGGTCGCCCGGTTTGAGTCCGATGGTGGAGGCGTCCATGTGTTCCACACGGTGCTTTTCCATCAGGACGAGGTAGCCGCGGGCCGAKGGGAAGCGTGTGTCGCCCATGGTCGCCGGCCACTGCCCTGCCGGCTTGTCGTTGATGCTGACCGAGAACGTGTGGGCCTTGGCGTCGGCGACCRCCACCTTCTTGTCCCCGATGTGGACGGTGACCGTCTTGTTGAAGTTGCCGACCTGCCMGTTGCCMAGTTCGACGCCRAAGAGCTTCATGTCCATCGTGATGGTGCTGTTGGCGGCCCAGAAGGCCTCCGGCCGGTACCTGACGGTGTTGTTGTTGTACCAGTGGAAAGCGCCCACCTGGCCGGAGGTGGAGGTGATCTTGATGGCTTTTTCGACGGCGTCCCGGTTCAGGACCGGCTMGCTGAAGGTGATCTGCAGGGGCTGGGCCACGCCCACCTTCATCCCGTCCAGCGKGTAGATGGCGGCATCGGCCTCGTTGGCCGTGGAGACGGTCGTGAACGAGCGGGTGTTGTGGGTGGTGMGTCCGGCGCCGTCCAGCACGGAGTACGTGTAGTTGTACCGGGTGTTGAACTTCAGGTTACCGGCGGAGGTCCAGGCGGAACCGTCCGCGCTCTGGGTCCCGTCAATGGTCTCGCCGTCGTCGCTCGTAAGGGCCACCCGGTCAATCCGGCCGTTCGTCACCTTCAGGGACACCGGCGCCGCGGGGTTGACCTGCTTGGCGCCGTCATCGGGAGCGACGGCGAGTTCCGCGGGAGCCACCACCGGATCTGCAAGGCCCGGCGTCGTCCGTGCCGGCGATCCGGCCTCGGAGTAAATCCCCGACTGGGCCAGCCCCGGGGCGGCCGCGGCGAAGGCCCCGCCGCCGGCTGCCAGGGCGCAGACCACCCCCACCAGGGCGATTTTTCGGCCGGTACTCCAGGTTTTCAGGGCCATCACAGGACCCGGGCGTTTCCACACGTCATCCTGCCAGCATAAGGGAGATACCTTGGAACCMTTGTCCGGTTACACCACGATCCGGTTACAAAAGGGCCCCCAAAACGGTCACAACAAAGGGCCCCGGACCGTTGTCCGGGGCCCTTTAAGGGGTTCCTAGTAGCGGTAGTGCTCGGGCTTGTACGGCCCGGCGACCTCGACGTCCAGGTACTCGGCCTGTTCCTTGGACAGTTCGGTCAGCTCCACGTMGAGTGCGCCCAAGTGCAGGCGGGCGACCTTCTCGTCCAGGATCTTTGGCAGGACGTAGACCTGCTTCTCGTATTCGCGCTCGCCCTCGGGCTGGCCTGCCTTCGTGAACAGTTCGATCTGGGCGATCGTCTGGTTGGCGAAGGAGTTGCTCATCACGAACGACGGGTGTCCGGTGGCGTTGCCGAGGTTCAGCAGGCGGCCCTCGGAGAGGACGATGATGGAGCGACTGCTCTTTCCCGTTTCGGGATCGGCGGGGAAGACCCACTCGTGCACCTGCGGCTTGATCTCGACCTTCTTGATGCCCGGGATCCGGGCCAGGCCGGCCATGTCGATCTCGTTGTCGAAGTGGCCGATATTGCCCACGATCGCCTTGTCGCGCATGCCCGCCATGTGCTCGGCCATGATGACATCTTTGTTGCCCGTGGTGGTGATGAAGATGTGGCCCTCGCTGAGGACGGATTCGAGCTTCGCCACCTGGTAACCGTCCATGGCTGCCTGGAGCGCGCAGATCGGATCGATTTCGGTCACGATMACGCGTGAACCCTGGCCGCGGAAGGCCTCAGCGGCGCCCTTGCCGACGTCGCCGTACCCGCAGACGACKGCGACCTTGCCTCCCATCAGGACGTCGGTGGCGCGGTTGATSCCGTCAGGCAGGGAGTGGCGGATGCCGTACTTGTTGTCGAACTTGCTCTTGGTGACSGAGTCGTTGACGTTGATCGCCGGGAAGAGCAGCTTGCCCTGCTCGGCGAGCTGGTACAGGCGGTGCACACCGGTGGTCGTCTCCTCGGTGACACCAAGCAGGAGCGAGCCGATGCGGGTCCACTTCTGCGGGTCGGATGCAAGGGAGGCGCGCAGCACGTCCAGGAAGACACGGCCTTCCTCAGACTCGTCCGCGGCGGCGGCGGGCACGGCACCGGCGGCCTCGAATTCGACGCCCTTGTGCACGAGCATGGTGGCGTCGCCGCCGTCGTCCAGGATCATGTTCGGGCCCAGCTCGGGGTTGGCGTCGGCGCCGGGCCAGGTGAGGATCTGCTGGGCCGTCCACCAGTATTCCTCCAGCGTCTCGCCCTTCCAGGCGAAGACGGGGACGCCCTGCGGGTCCTCCACGGTGCCTTGGCCGACGACGACGGCGGCCGCGGCCTCGTCCTGGGTCGAGAAGATATTGCAGGAAGCCCAGCGGACTTCCGCCCCGAGGGCGGTGAGGGTCTCGATCAGCACCGCGGTCTGGACCGTCATGTGCAGCGATCCGGCGATCCTGGCGCCCTTGAGCGGCTGGCTGGCGCCGAATTCCTCGCGCAGGGACATAAGTCCGGGCATCTCGTGCTCGGCCAGGCGGATCTGGTGGCGGCCCGCCTCGGCCAGGGAAATGTCCGCAATCTTGTAATMGAAAGTCATGTGAATCCTTTGTTGTGGCCGGTGGCGTTGCGTGTCTGAAGCTGAGTTATTCCGGGCAGTTCTGGCTCTAAGCAGTCATTCGCGGCCGGAGGCGTCCCCGATGGGTGTCCGGCAGGTTTTTAGTSCTCTGCTGGCGCGGACCGTTTCGTGCGGACTGGCTATTCCGCTGCGTGGCGCGGGGCGGCGTCGTGCTGGCCTGCGTCGTGCTGATCAGCGGGAGCCGCCGCGGCKGCGGGCAGGAGTTCCGGGGGCAGCAGCAGCGGGATGCCGTCCTCAATCMGGTACCGCAGCTTGTCCCCGGAGCCGCCGACCGTGACGAGCTCGTCGCCTTCCTGCTCCAAGGCGGACCCGGTGACGGGGCATCGCAGGACAGACAAGAGTTCGGGACTGAGCTTGGGCATAGTGGACGCTCCCTGATGGGCGCCGCGGAAGGCGCCGGTGGCTTACGGCTTTTTGCAGTTTCCACCCTACCGCCAGTTGGCGCGTTAGGAAGGTTCTCGCAGGACGCGCAGATGCCCGCGCCGGGTGCCTTCGGCCGGGGCCGGGGCTTCCAGGGCCGKGTGCAGGGTGCGCTGCCCCTTTGCCGGTTCCGCCGCGACCGGACGGGAGGCGGCCTCCCGGACGGCGTTGGCGAGGGCCAGGAGGTCGTCCGGGCCGGGACCGGCCGGCGTCGCCGGCATCGCCAGGCGCATGACCTCCCAGCCGCGCGGGACCGTCAGCGAGTCCGCGTGCTGTTCGCACAAGTCGTAGCAGTGCGGTTMGGCATAGGTGGCAAGCGGGCCCAGGACTGCCGTGGAGTCGGCGTAGACGTACGTCAAAGTGGCCACCGCAGAATTGCGGCAGGCAGACCTCGAACAAAGACGAATAGCACCCACGACATCACAGACTACTCCCCCTGAGGCCGGGGGCCGCGCATTGAACCACCCTTCGGAGTGCCGCAGGTGTGCCGCAGGTGTGCCGCAAGTGTGCCGCAGCAATGCCGCGGGTGTGCCTTAGGGCTGTCCCGGGAGTGCGTTGGGCGGCGGTGGCGGCTCGCCGATGGGCCCATATCGCGTAAATCATTCCGCGGGTTTAGAGTCAAGATATGCAGTCATCGCACCACGATTCGGGTTTCACGGTCCGGTTGGCTGACCCCGACGCCGGAGACACAGGCGCCGGTTCCGCCCCMGCTGGCGCACCCGCKACYGGGTCGCCTCTCGCTGTCYGGGGAAAGAGCTTCCGGCAGCGCCGCAGAAACCGGCACGGCCGGGGGCTTCGCGGTGAGCTCATGCTCCCGACGTTGCCCGGCTACCGGACCCGCTCCGACCGCTTCGACGATTTCGTCCTGGACTCGGCCCAGCGGCTGCACGACATCTGGGGCAAACCCCTCGACGGCGTCCGCTTTGCCGTTGATGAGATCCCTCCGGGCCTGGAACAGCTCGTGGCGGACCGCACCCCGGCGCCGATGGGCGCCTTCACGGCCGCGACGGCCGAGGAGGGACCGGTCATCACGCTGTACCGCCGGGTGGTGGAGCAGGCGTGCGGAACCCGGGATGAGCTCCAGGACCTGGTGCACGACGTCGTCGTGGAATACACGGCCGAGATGCTCGGCGTGCCTCCCGAGTCCCTCGACCCGGTCTACCGCCGCCGGTACTAGACTCGCCCCGGGACCGGACGCCGCCGATCCGCCCGGCACCGTGCACCCGCTCGGTCCTGGTACCCGATCGGCCCTGGTACCCGAGCAGTCCTAGTACCCGAGCGGTCCTAGTACCCGAGCGGTCCTAGTACCCGAGCGGTCCTAGTACCCGAGCGTGACGGCGACTTGCCGCTGTCCAGCCGCTTCCGGRGCCACGGCTACCGTGGAAATGTCCTGCCGCCCGTCCCTGCCCAGGAGCAGCGCCCCGTAAGCGGGGTCCCCGGCCGCGGACACCACATAGCCCACAAGCGGCGAACCGCCCACGTCCGCAGGGATCTTGATGGACACGGTGGTCCCGCCGGCAATCTCGGCAGTGGCGGCGGTCCGGATCTTGYCGTCCGCGGTGATGGGCGCATAGGAGACACTCGCGCTGCCGTCCGGCGCGCCGAACACGAGCTGCCGGTCGCCCTCGCGGGGAACCGGCACGATGTGCTGGCTGCCCAGCCGGGCCGACGCGGCGGAGAACGCGATGTCCGCGGCGTCCTCCGGCTGCAGCCCCCGCGTGAGCCGGGTGGCAGCCGCGAAGGAGATATCCGAGCTGGCCGCCAGGGTGTACGTCCCGGCAGGGACCCCGGCCAGGGAGACTTCCGTGACCGCGCCCGCCTTCGCCGTGACCACTCCGCCGCCGGGCAGGGCCTTCTGGCCGTCGCGTCCGTACAACTTGATCTCGACCACGGCGTCGGCCGCCCCGGGGACGGTGATCTCCAGGGCCGGCCCGGCGTCGGCGAAGCCGGGCTTCGCCGTGAGCGCGGCCAGGCCTGCCGGATCCTGAATGTCGAGACCGGAGACCACCTGTCGGTCGGACGGCCCGGCGCCCGGGGTGATGAAGTCGACKCCGCCGGGCGTGAGGCCGCGGAGCACGCTTTGCTGGATGACGGCAGCCACCGGGCCGCCGGCGCTGCGGACCCGCACGCCGAGGCGTTMCTGTCCCGGCGCGAGCCCGGCCAGGACTATGGACCGGGTACTGCCGGGCGCTACCAGCAGGCCGCGGCTCCCGGGGGCTTGGATCTGGCCCTCGGCGCCGAAGAGGTCCAGGCTCACYGTGGCCGGCGTGCTGGAGGCATTGGTGAGGTTCAGGACCGCCGAGCGGCCCAGTGCCGTGTTGGCACCGACGAGCCAGAGATCGTTGCCCGGTTGCTGGCAGGCAGCGGCTGCGGAGCCTTGCAGGTCTCCGTCCTCGGCAGCGTAGCTCAGGACCGCGCCGGCAGCCGCCTGGCGGTTGTCCTGCGCATCGGCACTGAGGACGCTGACGTTGTTCATCTCACGCTGGGCCACGACGCCGGCGAGCAGCACGGGAGTGCGGGATGCGGGCGCMGAGGCTCCGGGCGCGGAGCCCTTGGCGATCTCCACGAGGGGGGTCCCCGTGAGCGGGGCGAGCCGGCTGGCGGGAATGACACCAGCGCTCGAGCCAAGTACGGCGGCGCTGACGGTGGTCTTCGCGGTGGAGGATTCCGGGCTGAACTGGGGGTCGGTGCCCACGGGGGTGCCCTCAAGCAACCGGGCAGGGCCGGGGCAGACCCCGACGCTGCTGCCGGCCGGCACGGAGGCAACCGGGGCCGCGAGTTGCCGGCTGGCGGGGCTTTGCGGTGTCAGCGACGCCGCCGATACCAGACCTCCGCCCGCGGCCACGAGGGCGACGGCGGCGAGGATACCGMCGATCACGCCGCCGCGCGGGCCGCMCTTCTTCCGCAGCCTCGTTCCGGCGCCAGTCGGACTAGCAGTGGCCGGACCAGCCGCAGACGTGCCGGCGACCGGGGTTTCGGCCGTGGAAGGCTCGGCTGCGATGGTGTCGCTGGCCGGGCCGGTCGAGGTGTCGCCCTTAGACATGCTGATGTTCCTTACGCAGGGAGGCTTCGTCCCTGGACAGGCCGGTGTTGGACCGGCGGGCAGGCATGGGCACGGCCAGGAGAATGGTCAGGCCGATGACAACGGCCTGCGCGATTCCGGCCAGGACAGCCCAGGGCGCTTCGTAGCGGATGCTCAACTGGCCGCCCTGGGCGGGCAGCGTGAACGCCTGGGCCCATCCCGACGTCGTCGAGGTCAGGCGGCGGCCGTCGAGCCAGGCGCTCCAGCCCGGATCGGCGCGGTCGGCGAGGACCACCAGGCGGCCCTCCGGGCCGGCCGGTACGGTGCCGGTTGCCGAGACTTCCTCCGAAGGGAGCAGTCCGACCACCGCCCCGGTGCTGTCCACCACGCGGACCCGGTGCGCGACGTCGGAGTCCTTGACCCCGGGCCCGTCCAGCGGGGTGACCCGCCAGAGCCAGCCCGCGCCGGTCTGGCCGACGGCGACCAGACCKGGAACGGCGTCCATGCGGCTGGCCGTCAGTTCAGAGGCAGAGTCCGCGACACGGAGCACCACAAAGCCGACGCCGAGTCCTTCGAGGTCCGCCCGCGGGTCCACGCCCTCGCCGGCCACGATGGTGGCCACGACGTTCCGGAGCGATCCGGCCACGGCGTCGTCGTCGCGGACTGTTTCCTTGCCCGGCTCCCCCATGATGTTGCGGGCCGCCGCGATGGTGGACAGTCCGTCCAGGGTGGTGCCGGCGCCGCGCATGAGGGACGCATCGAAGCTTCCGTCCTCGTTGCTGGCAATGATCAGCGTCTTGGCCTGTTCCGGCCCCTCGCCGCGGTCCACCGCCGTGGCGGGAAGGGTGCGGGCTTGGGCCGGCTGGATGAGCCTCGGAGTGCCGAGGCCGGCGGCAGCCGGCGTGACTGCCTGTGCGGGCGACAATGACGTGGACTGCAGCAGGTTCTGCGCGGTCCACACGGCCAACCCCGCAAGCGGTGCGGCCAGCAACAGAGTCATCGCGGCCACCGCGGTGCCGCGCAGCAGAATCGTCCGGGCCAGTCCGGTGCCGGCCGCTCGGTCCGCGGCGTCCAGAAGTCCTTCTGCCGCGATGAGAGCCGCCCCAAGCAGCGCGAAGGCCGCAGCCGAAACGGCGGGGCCGGGGAATGGCGTGACCAGGACGTCGGCACTGGCACCGGAGGCCACATGCCCGGCKAGCCAGCCGCCGGCCAGCATCAGGAGCGCCGCCGCCCACAGGCCGCGGGCAGTCCAAGTGCGTCCCGCTAGGACAACCCTGCGCGGCATGAACAAGGCGGCGAGAGCCAGGAGCAGCACGGGCAGCCCAAGCAGCAAGGCTAAAAGCAGGGCCCAGGGAGCGCCGGCGAGACCRGCAGAGCCCGTGGCGGACCCGCCGAAAGCGCTCAGTCCGGTGAGCCCGGCGCCTGCGTCGAAACTCAGCGGCTGGCCCAGGGCCTGCTGCCAGAGCGGAGCGGCGTCAAACCCGAGCGGCATGCCTGGATCGGCCAGGAGCGCCCGCGGCCGATCCAGGACAGAGAAGGCGAACGGCAGGAAGAGTGCAAGGCTGGGCAGCAGCGCCCACCACACCGTGCGGCCGCGGCGGCCCAGGAGCATGCCGCACAAGGCAATGATGACCACCAATGGCACCAGCAGGGACGGCGCCGCGGCGGTGACCACTGCCAGGGCGAGGCCTGCAGCGGCCGCGGCCGTCCACGAGGGGGTTCCGTTGACGCCGGGGCGGGCGGCCGGCGCGGGCGTGAGCCGCCGCTGGCCTGGCGCCGGGACGGCGTGGACGCCGTKGMCTGCCGCCGTGCCGGTTGCCCGGAGTAGCGCCAGGACGAGGACCGGGATCATGACGTGCGCCAGCAAAGCACCCAGCCGGCCTTGGTTGAGTGCCACTTGGAGTGCCGGCGCCCCGGCCCAGACCAGGGCGGCCGCCAGGCGCAGCCGGCGACGCCGGGTGAGGGCGCCGGCAGCGAACCAGGCGCCAAGCGCGGACAGCGGCATGGCAAGGATCAACAGCCAGCCAACGGCACCGTTGGCGTCCCCGGCGCCGAGCACACCCAGCACCCACAGGAGGTAGCCGAAGGGATCGCCGTGGCCCGGCAGGCCCGCACCGAGGCTGATCCACCAGGTGGAGGCATGGTTCCAGATCTCAGAGAGACGCACGGAGACGGGGATCAGCGCGCCGCCGGAAACTGCCGGAGCCCGGAACAGGCTGAGCAGCCCGGCCAGGGAGACCGYCGTCGTAATGAGGACGGCGAGCAGGGCGCCGTTGCCCACCCAGCCGCGCTCCGGGGTGGCGATCGCGGCGAAGTCGTCGGCGTCGCCGGTGGGCTGGTCGGCCAGCGGGTCGGGGCCGGTGAGACCGTCGCCGAGGTCGTCCGCGCCCAGCGCTTCGATGAGCGAGCGCCGGTGCGCCCAGACTTCACGACGCGGTGTCTGCAGCCCTTTCATTACGGAGCGCCGGATCCTGCGGGTGCGCGCTGCGGTGCGCCGCCCGCGGATGACCGCGGCAGGGCGGCCCAGCCCGGCAAAGGTGGCAAGAAGTTGGGAGAACCCGTACCCCGGGTCCTTGACGGCAATGCTCAGGACGAGTTTGAAGAGGCTGCCCAGGAGGGCGCCGGCGGCGTGCAGCGGGACTTTCCAGCCGGCAGCGTGCTTGAGCCGCAGATAAACCTGCGCCTTGCGGGCGGCGGTCGCGTTGCCCAGGGCATGGGGACGGTGCGCCACATGGAACATCCTCGCGCTGGGGACCACCACGACGCGGTGTCCGGCGAGGCGGTTGCGCCAGCAGAAGTCGACGTCGTCGCCGCTGCCGGGAAGCGCCGGATCCAAGCCGCGGAGTTCCTCCCAGATGTCGCGGCGGACCAGCATGCCCGCGGAATTCACCGCAAACGTGTCGCTGCGGCCGTCGTACTGGCCCTGGTCGAGTTCGTCGGCGTCGATCAGCGTCAGGCGCTCTGCCCAGCGGCTCGTGGAGAGTCCGACGTCGATCAGCCGCCGCTCGGCGTGCCAGTCCAGTTGCTTGCAGCCTGCCACCGTGACCGACGGCGCGCGCTCGACGGCATGGAGGAGTTCCGCGAGGGCCCCGGGGGCCGGCGCGGCGTCGTCATGCAGCAGCCAGATCCAGTCGGCGCATKGCGCACGGCCGGCGTCCCCGTCGGTGTTTCCACCGGCTGCACTGCTTGTCCCGGCCGTKCCGGTCGAAGGCCACGGCGCGAGGGCCTTGAGCCCGGCCATGACGGCCCCGCCCATGCCGGATTTGGGGTGGTCGAACACGGTGACGTTGGCTTTGCCCAGAGCCTGCTCGAGAAGGGTGGCGGAGTGGTCGCGGGAACCGGTGTCGACACCAATGACGGCGTCGGCGGGCCGTGTTTGGGCCGCCAGCGCCGCCAGGGTCCTGGGGAGAAAATCACCGCCGTCGTGGGAGACCACGACGGCGGTGACTCGTACTTCTTGAAGAATTAGACTGCTCGCTTCCTAAGCCGGCGCCGCTCGCGCTCGGAGAGGCCTCCCCAGATCCCGAAGCGCTCGTCGTTGGACAAGGCGTATTCGAGGCACTGGGAACGCACGTTGCAGGCGCCGCAGACTTTCTTGGCGTCGCGGGTGGAGCCGCCCTTTTCCGGGAAGAAGGCTTCGGGATCTGTCTGGGCACACAGGGCGTCGGTCTGCCAGCCGAGCTCGCCCTCATCGTCAAAGTCCTGCCGGGACGGCAGCCCGATCCAGACCGGCTGCGCGATGGTGCCGGCGCCGGGCGAATGGAGCTCCATGGGCGGGTCGAGGGGATCGTGGTCCTGGTCCGGGCCGGCAAGGAGTTCATCGTGCGCCGCGAGGAAGGCGGTAGCCGCGTCCTGCAGGGAATCTTTGGTGTGTTCGTTGTAGCGGTCAGCTGCGTCCGGATCGGCCGGATCTACATACCAGTCACTCGGCACACCTCGTGAACGGTATTTCGCCGTGGCCTGGCCGGCAACTACGGCATCTTCATGGATACGCTCTGCTAGCCCCATGGCGTCCCCCTCCTGATTTGCAGCCACTGCAAGACCCCCTTGKACACTCGGTTGAGTGCCGGTTTATGCGCAGTGGCTATAGATAACTAATTACACGTGTGTAAGTATCCGGGAGTCAAGCCACGGCGGAGATAATAATCAACTTGAAACACAAAAGGGAGGCACGCCACGCCCGGTATTTTTCCCGCCCCGCCCGCAGAAACCCGCGGAATCATCAGGGTACTGAGCACTTTTGGGGGTATTCCTTGAATTTTCGGGAAATTTTCCGTGCCGCAGCCCGAGGGGTAGCCGGCGGCAGGATCGCGGGCATGACGGACATCACACCGCGGGCCGCCGGAGGGACCGTGGCAAGATGAAGGCATGAGCATTCCGGCAATCGAACTGATGACAGCGTTGCGGTCCGGCCAGTCCACGGCGCCCCGGCTGACCTGGTACGGCCCCGATTCCGAGCGGGTGGAACTGTCCGGCCGCGTGCTGGACAACTGGGTGGCGAAGACGTCCAACCTGCTGCAGGACGAACTCGATGCCGAACCCGGCATGCGGCTGCGGCTGGACCTGCCCGCCCACTGGAAGTCCGTGATCCTGGCCCTGGCGGCTTGGCAGCTCGGCATGGAGGTGGTCTTCGACGACGCGGAGGCGGAGTTGCTGGCCACTGCGGATCCCGGCCCCGGCGCCGCGGCAGGCGGGTTCGACGCCGTCCTCGCGGTGTCGCTGCCGGCACTGGCGATGCGGTGGCCGGGCGAGCTGCCCACCGGCGTTCTCKACTACGCCKCCGAGGTCCGCTCCCATGGAGACTTCTTCATGCCCCACATTGACCCGGAAGCCCAACGCCCMGCGGTCCGCACCGCGGACGGGACATCCCACGCACACGGGGCGCTTCTGGACGATTTCGCTGCCGAGCACGAAGCCGGCCTGCGGCTGCTCGTTCCGGCCGCGGACGGCCTCGAGACGGCCCTTGCACAGTCGCTGGGGAGCTGGAAGGCTGACGGCTCGGTGGTCCTGGTGCACCCCGACGTCGAGGTKACCGGCAAACTGCGTTCCGCCGAGCGCATCAGCGGAATCTGAGCGCGCCTCAGCGGAAAGTAAGCGCCAGGCCGGCCTGTCTGCCCTGGGCATCAGGCCGGCGCGTCAGGCTGCCGGGCCGGGCAGCTCGGGATCTTTGACGGCTTCTTTTACGGCCGTCCTGGAAGCACTGGCGCCGGGCTCCTGGCCATGCTGCATGTGCGGATGCCGCTCGATGATCTCGTGGTCGTGCGAGAACTCCGGCTCTTCGTCGAGTTCCTGGTTGAACACGAGGAAGCGGTACGCGAAGAACCGGACCACGGTCGCGACCAGAATGCCGACGACGCCGGCCAGGAACAGCATGTTCTTGTCGGTAATTCCCATGCCGTACTTCGCGAGGGCCGTCAGGCCGGTGGAGATGCCGATGCCGATCCCGTTAATGATGAGGAACATCACGAATTCACGCAGCACATTGGCCTGCCGGCGGTGCCGGAAGGTCCAAAAGCGGTTGGCAACCCAGGAAAACACCGTCGCCACGCTGGCACCGAAGAAGCGGGCCTTGGCTTCACTGTCGGTCATGGGACCGTGCATCAGGTAATACGTCAGTCCGTTGTCGATGACGAACGCGATGCCRCCGACGGCGCCGAACTTGGCCACTTCGCGCCAGAACAGCGAGGCCAGTCCGCGCATGCGCTCTGTAAGTGTAGTAATCATGACCCTCCGTGGCCTTTTGGAACTGTCGGCCTTTGGGCCAAACGCCCATTTTAGCGCCGTTTCCCGGGAGGCGGCCCTCGCGGACMGTCGCGACGGCGCCCTGCGCACCCGACGCCGGACCGCGTCCGGGCGGCCCCCGAAGCGTCGAATCGGCGCTGTTCCCGCACTGTTCCGGGGCTCTTCCCGGGCTTGCAGTGGCCAAAAGCCGGGTTCCCGCGAGGTTTTCGGTAGGCTGGGACTTGTGACTTTTCCTGTAATCGGTGTTGTTGGCGGCGGCCAGCTTGCCCGCATGATGGCCCCTGCCGCAACCGCCCTGGGCTTCGAGCTCCGTGTTCTCGCCGAAGGCSAGGACGTCTCTGCCGTCTCTGCCGTGGCCAACGCCCCGGTCGGTGACTATAAGGACCTGGACCACCTGCTCGAGTTCTCCCGCGGCCTGGATGTTCTGACCTTCGACCACGAACACGTCCCCACGGCCCACCTGCGGTCCCTGATCGCGGCCGGAGTCAACGTCCATCCCGGTCCGGATGCCCTGGTCAATGCCCAGGACAAGCTGGTGATGCGGGCCGCGATCGACCGGCTGGAACTGCCCAACCCCCGGTGGGCCGCCGTCGCCAGTGTCGCGGACCTCGCCGCCTTCGGTGAGGAGACCGGCTGGCCGGTGGTGTTGAAAATGCCCCGAGGCGGGTACGACGGCAAGGGCGTGCGGATCGTGTCGTCGGCCGAGGAAGCGGGCGGCTCCGCCGACTGGTTCGAGGCCATGTCTCCACTGCTGGCCGAGGCCAAGGTGGAATTCAGCCGCGAGCTCTCGGCCATGGTCGCAAGGACCCCGGACGGCGAATCACGTGCGTGGCCGGTGGTGCACACCATCCAGGTGGACGGGGTGTGCGATGAAGTAATTGCCCCTGCCCTGGACATTTCCCTCGATGTGGCCGCGGCCGCCGAGAACGCCGCCATCCGGATCGCCAACGAACTCGGCGTGACAGGTGTCATGGCTGTCGAGCTCTTCGAGACGCCGGGCGTGGGTGCGGGCTTCCTGATCAACGAGCTCGCCATGCGCCCGCACAACACCGGACACTGGACCCAGGACGGCTCGGTGACGAGCCAGTTCGAGCAGCACCTGCGGGCCATCCTGAACCTGCCGCTGGGTGCGACGGACCTGCTGGGGCCCGTCGTCGTCATGAAGAACTTCCTCGGCGGGGCCAACCAGGACCTCTTTTCGGCCTACCCGGCGGCCMTCGCGAGCGAACCGGCCGCGAAGGTGCACTGCTACGGCAAGGCCGTCMGGCCCGGGCGGAAGATCGGCCACGTCAACCTTGTCGGGACCTCMGCCGCGGACATCGACTCCGTGCGGCAGCGGGCCACCACCGTGGCCGACATCATCCGGAACGGCCGGGCCCACGCCGGCACAAGCGCGCCAACCCCCGAGGAGACCGCATGAGCACCGAACCCGATAACGCAGCAGCCCCACTCGCCGGCGCCGGTTCGGTCACCCCGATCGTGGGCCTCGTCATGGGCTCGGACTCGGACTGGCCGGTCATGGAAGCCGCCGCTGAAGCCCTGTCGGAGTTCGGGATCCCGTTCGAGGCCGACGTCGTCTCCGCGCACCGGATGCCCACGGAGATGATCCGCTACGGCCAGAGCGCCCACGAGCGCGGCCTTCGCCTCATCATCGYCGGTGCGGGCGGTGCGGCGCACCTTCCCGGCATGCTCGCCTCGGTCACGCCGTTGCCTGTGATCGGCGTCCCCGTGCCCTTGAAGACCCTCGACGGCATGGATTCGCTGCTGTCCATCGTGCAGATGCCCGCCGGCGTCCCGGTCGCCACCGTTTCGATCGGCGGGGCGCGCAACKCCGGCCTCCTGGCCGTGCGGATGCTGGCCTCGGGCACGGACGAGCTCGCCCTCCAACTCCGGGCGGACCTTATCGACTTCGCCCAGGAACTCAACGACGTCGCCACCCGGAAGGGCGCGAGCCTGCGGCAGAAGGTCAGCGAAGTGTTCGCCGAAGGAAACGTCGCCCCGCATAGCAGCCAAAAAGGCAGCCATTAGGGATCTCCACATGAGCAACGGCTACGCCCCCGCGCGCGGCACCGAGAGTCCCGGGCAGTCCCGGCCGGCACCGAGCGACCCGGTCCGGAATCCTTCCGGCGCCCCGGCCCCGGTGCTGACCAAGCGGGCGTTCGTGCTGATCATCATGACGCTGCTGGTTCCCGGCAGCGCCCAGATCGTCGCGGGCAACCGCCGGCTGGGACGGGCCGCGCTGCGCGTGACCGTGACACTGTGGGCACTGGCCCTGCTTGCCGTGCTGCTCTTGTTCGTCTCCCGATCCACGCTGATCAACATCCTCACCGGCCCGGTCCCCTCGCTTCTGCTGGTGCTCGGCCTGGCGTTGCTGGCCCTCGGCTGGGCCGCCCTGTTCCTGAACACCTTGCGGCTGATCCGGCCCGGCCTGCTCACCCCCCGGATCCGCCCCGCGGTGGTGCTGACGCTCGTGCTGGCCATGATCCTCAGCAGCGGTTCACTGGGATACGCTGCCTATCTACTCAACGTCAGCCGGGACGCCATCGGCAGTATCTTCTCCGGCTCCGGACCCACCCTGGAGCCCTCTGACGGCCGGTACAACTTCCTCATGATGGGCGGCGACGCCGGGGCGGACCGCACGGGCCGCAGGCCCGACAGCCTCTCGGTMATCAGCGTCGACGCCAAGACCGGCGGCACGGCGATCATCTCCGTCCCCCGCAACCTCCAGAACGCCCAGTTCAGCGCGGAATCCCCCATGCGCAAGGTGTACCCGGACGGGTACAACTGCGGCGACGAATGCCTGATCAACGCGATCAACACCGAGGTCACCAACGAACACCAGGACCTCTATCCCGGAGTGGCGKACCCCGGGGCGCRGGCAACCCTGGAGGCGGTCTCCGGCACGCTCGGCATCAAGGTCCAGGCCTACGTGCTGGTGGACATGGACGGCTTTTCCAAGCTCATCGACGCCATGGGCGGCATCYGGATCAAGGCCGGCGGCTGGGTCCCCATTAGCGGTCCCGTGGTAGATGAGGCCAACGGCATCCATGGCATGCCGGACGGCTGGATTCCGGCCGGCGACCAGACGCTGGACGGCTTCCACGCGCTCTGGTACGGCCGGTCCCGGGAGTTCGTGGACGACTACGCCCGCATCCAGCGCCAGCAGTGCGTGCAGCAGGCGATGCTCAAACAGCTCGACCCGGCAACCCTGCTGACCAAGTTCGAGGACATCGCCAAGGCGGGCACCAAAGTGGTCGAATCGAACATCTCCTCCGGCCAGCTCGGCAGCTTCGTGGACCTGGCCATGAAAGCCAAGGGCCAGAACGTCAGCCGCCTGACCATCGGTCCGCCCGACTTCGACGCGGCGTTCTCCACGACCCCGGACTTCGACGTCATCCACGCGCGGGTCGCCAAACTGCTGGCCGGGACCTCGGCCGGAGCCGCCGGAGCCGCGGATGACAGCGCCGCGAAGCCCGGGACGGCCGCCGGCCCGCCCTCCGCCGCAGCGCCCGCCGGAGCACCACCGGCCGCACCACCGCCCGCCGCACCAGCGCCCGCCGCCCAGCCCTCGCCGTCGGATTTCACCCCGGTCACCACGACCCCCGACGGCCAGCCGATCACCGAAGAGATGCTTAACCAGTTCAAGCGCAACGGCKACGAACAGTCCATCCGCGACCTCGTCGCCACCAACGGCCAGTGCGCGCCGCTCTAGGGYCCGGCCGCCCGGCGGCCCACGCCGGCTGCCCGCGCCGCAGGCGAGCAGATCAGAGCGACCAGCTCACAGTGACAACCCTTCATTGACCAGATAGGTTCCAGGCCATGTACGAACTTGAGAACGTCCTCCGGCCCTACGCCTGGGGCTCCCCGACGGCCATCGCCGACCTCCTGGGCCGGCCGGCCTCCGGCGGTCCCGAAGCGGAGCTCTGGATCGGCGCCCATCCGGACTCCCCGTCCGTCGCCCTGACGCCGGCACCCGGCGGTGAGGGCCGGCATGCCCCCGCATCACGCGACGGCGGACGGCTGGCGCTGGACGCGCTGATCGCCGAGGACCCGGAACACTGCCTGGGCAGCGGGAGCGCGGCCGCGTTCGGCCCGCGCCTGCCCTTCCTGCTCAAAGTTCTCGCGGCCGCGACGCCATTGTCCCTGCAGGTTCACCCCACGCTCGAACAGGCGCGGGAAGGCTTCGCCCGGGAAGAGGCCGCCGGGGTCGACCGTGCCGCCACGGAGCGCAATTACAAGGACGACAACCACAAGCCGGAGATGATCTTCGCGCTCACGCCCTTCGAGGCACTCTGCGKTTTCCGGCCGGCCGCGGAATCGCGGGCCGCGTTCCTGCACCTGGCGGCCTGCTTTAAGCTGGCGGGGCTGGAACTGCCGCCGCTGATCCCGCAACTGCTCGAGGACCTGGCGCAKCCGGACGAGCCGACGGCCATCAGGTCCGCCTTCGAACGGCTGATCGCCGGCGGCGAGGACGTCTCCGACGCGACGGCCAGGATTGCCGCCGTCCTGGTCTCCGGTGCTCCCACGGCGGAGCACGAGGCCGCGCTCTCAACCGTGCTCACGCTCAACGGCCAGTACCCCGGCGACCCGGGCGTCCTGATTTCGCTGCTGCTGAACCGGATCTCGCTGGCGCCGGGCGAGGCCGTCTACCTGCCGGCCGGAAACGTCCACGCCTACCTCCACGGCCTCGGGATCGAGGTCATGGCGTCCTCGGACAACGTGCTCCGCGGCGGGCTCACGCCGAAGTTCATCGATGTGCCGGAACTGCTCAAGACGGTCGCGTTCGAGGCAGTCGCCGTGCCCATGCTCCCCGCCRAGACCACCATGCTGGGACAGGAACTCTTCCGGCCGCCGTTCCGGGAATTCCAGCTCCAGCGGATTGAACTGGCGCCGGGTGCGGAGCCCGTACCGCTGGCGCAGTCCGGTGCCGCCGTCATCATCGTCACAGCCGGCTCCGTCCGGCTTGACTCCCCGAAGGGCGAGCTCCGGCTGGACCGCGGCGCCAGCGCCTTCCTGCCCGCCGCCGAGGCCCCGGTCAACGTCCACGCCGTMTCCGGGGCCACCGGCACCGCCCTCGCATTTGCCGTCACCACCGGATTGGAAGCCTGACACCATGGACTATTTCCTGCAGAGCCCGCAGTGGGCGGAGTTCCAGCGTGCCCTGGGACGCACGGTCCACGAACAGTCCGGACCCGGGTGGCGCTTCCTCGCCGTCGAGGAATCCAACCCGGCCGGGAAACTGCTGTACTCCCCCTACGGTCCCGTCGCCGAATCGCTGGCGGCCTTCGACGCCGCCCTGGCGGCCCTGACGGACCTCGCCCGGAACAGCGGGGCAGTGTTTGTCCGGGTCGAGCCCGTCACCGMGGGGTTTGAGGCCGCCGAGGCCGACGCTGTCCTCCGCAGCCGCGGCCTGCAGCCGGCTCCGGCCAACCAGCAACCGGAGCTGAGCTGGATTGTGGACCTCKAACGGGACTTCAAGGACGTCCTGGCGGACATGAAGCCGGTGAACCGGAACCTGTTCCGCAACATCCACAAAAAGGGCGTGACCTTCCGCTCCAGCCAGGACCCTGCGGAAATTTCCGTCCTCCTGGAGTTCCTGCACATGACGGCAGCCCGCAACGGCTTCAAGCCGCAAAGCGACGAGTACCTGAGCCAGGTGGCCCGCTCACTCATGCCGGCCGGCGCCGCGACGCTGTTCATCGCCGAGCTCGACGGCCACCCCATCGCTGCCGCCCTGGCCTACGATTCGGCCGACACCCGGACCTACGCCCATGCGGCCCTTGATGACACGCACCGCAAGCTCAGCGCGGGCATTCCCCTGCTGGTCACCCTGATCGCGGATGCCCAGGCAAAGGGCCTGAAGCACGTGGACCTCTGGGGCGTGGCACCCGCGGACCAGCCCGACCACAAGTGGGCCGGGTTCACGGCGTTCAAGAAGTCGTTCGGCGGCCGCGAGATCGCCTATCCGGGAACGTGGGACTTGCCGGTCCGGAAGGTCCGCTACGGCAGCTACCAGCTGGCCCGCAAGGGTGCCCAGCTCGCGAAGAAGCTGCGCGCCCGGTCCCGCGCCCTCACGAACAGTTAGCCGGCAGCAGCCGACGGCGGGATAACGCACCGCTGCCCGTTGGCACCGCAGCCCGTTGGCGCCGCAGGCCCGCGGCGTTAGCCGGCCGGCGGCGTTAGCCGACAGCCGTGATCGCGTGCCGCTGGGCGTCGTAGGCGCTGGCCACCATCTGTTCCACGGAGTGCCGCATCTTCCAGTTCAGATCGCGGGCGGCCAGCGTGCCGTCGGCCACGATCCGGTCCGGATCCCCCGCCCGGCGCGGGCCGATCTCCGGCTCGAAATCGATTCCCGTGACCTTGGCCATCGCCGTCATGATCTGGCGCACCGACAGCCCGTCCCCCGATCCAAGGTTGTAGACGCGTTCCAGCGGCGTTCCCGCGGCGAGGGCCTGGGCGGCCGCCACATGCGAGGTMGCMAGATCGGCGACGTGCACGTAGTCGCGCACACAGGTGCCGTCCGGGGTGTTGTAGTCGATGCCGTTGATGCGCGGCGTCTTGCCCGCCGTGAGCGCCCGCAGCACGATCGGGAAGAGGTTGTGGGGGCTTGTGTCGTAGAGCTCGGGCGCACCCGAGCCGACCACGTTGAAGTACCGCAGCGAGGTGTGCTTCAGGTCCCGGGCCCGGCCCTGATCCCGGATGAGCCATTCGCCGATGAGTTTGCTCTCRYCGTAGGGGGATTMCGGGTTGGTGGGGGTGGCCTCGGTGACGATGTCGCCGGTGGGCGTGCCGTACGTGGCTGCGGACGAGGAGAAGACCAGTTTGTCGACCCCGGTGAGCTCCATTGCCTTGAGTAGCTGCGCGGTGCCCGTGACGTTTTGCTCGTAGGTCAGCAGCGGCTCCTGGACGGACACCCCGGCGTACTTGAACCCGGCCAGGTGGATCACGCCGGTCACCGCGTGGTTCCGCAGCGTGTGGGCCACGAGGTCGGCGTCGAGAATGCTGCCGTGGACGAACGGCACGTCGGCCKGAACGAACTCACGGTGCCCGCTGGAGAGGGAGTCAATCACCACCGGCCGGATCCGGGCGCCGCGCAAAGCGGAAACCACATGAGAACCGATATATCCTGCACCGCCAGTTACGAGCCACGTCATGKCTCCACCCTACCGAATCTGCCGGCGCTGCCACCGCCCTGCGGCAATCGACACTGCGGTAATTGACACTGCGGTCAACGACCCCGCGGTAACGGAAACCGCGGCACCAGACACTGGGTGCCGAATACGACGAATCCCGGGGCGCGGATGCCTCCCCGGGATTCGTCGTCAATGCTGCTGCAGCGCAGTGCGGCTGCGAAGGTGCTAGCTCTTGCGGGCGTAGCCTTCCCACTTGCTGGCCTGGTGCTCGCCGTCCACGAAGCGGATGGTGCCGGACTTGGAGCGCATCACGATGGACTGGGTGAGGACCTTGTCCTTGGAGTAGCGGACGCCCTTGAGGAGGTCGCCGTCGGTGATACCGGTGGCCGCGAAGTAGCAGTTGTCGCTGGAGACGAGGTCGTTGGTGGACAACACGCGCTCGAGGTCGTGGCCGGCGTCGATCGCCTTCTGCTTCTCGTCGTCGCTCGTGGGCCACAGCCGGCCCTGGATGACGCCGCCGAGGGACTTGATGGCGCAGGCCGCGACGATGCCTTCCGGGGTGCCCCCGATGCCCATGAGGGCGTCGACGCCGGTGCCGGCACGTGCAGCGGCGATGGCGCCGGCGACGTCGCCGTCCATGATGAACTTCGTGCGGGCGCCGGCTTCGYGGATTTCCTCCACGAGGGGGYGGTGCCGGTCGCGGTCCAGGATCATGACGTTGAGCTGGTTGACCTTGACGCCCTTGGCCTTGGCAATGAGGTGCAGGTTCTGCTTGACCGGCAAGCGCAGGTYAACCATGTCGGCCGCCTCGGGACCGGTGACGAGCTTTTCCATGTAGAACACGGCGGAGGGATCGAACATGGACCCGCGTTCGGCCACAGCGAGCACGGCCAGGGCGTTGTTGATGCCGAGCGCCGTCAGGCGGGTGCCATCGATGGGGTCGACGGCGACGTCGCACTCGGGGCCGGTGCCGTCACCGACGTGTTCCCCGTTGAAGAGCATCGGGGCTTCGTCCTTTTCGCCTTCGCCGATGACCACAACGCCGTTGAAGTGGACCGTCTGAAGGAAGGAGCGCATGGCGTCGACGGCGGCGCCGTCGGCCTTGTTCTTGTCGCCGAAGCCCACCCARTGACCTCCGGCGATGGCCGCGGCCTCGGTGACGCGGACAAGTTCCAGTGCGAGGTTGCGGTCAGGCTCGTCAATCCCGACGGCGAGCGAGGGGGAAAGCGTGGAGTACTTCTGGGACATAGGCGCTGGTGTCACGTGAACCTCTTCTTCGAGTGGCGGTCGTTGAACCCGTACGGCCAGGATCGATCCGTCGCGGTGATTCGTCTGCTACTGATCATAGTCGGGGCAACCTAGCCAGGTCATGGGATGACCGGTGCGTGACGCACTTCACCGTTAGGCGGCCGCCGGGGCGCGAATGTGAGATCGGCCCGGACATGGGCRACTATAGAGGGGTGAGTGAATTGCAGGACACCTCCCCCGCAGCCCCCGGTTCTCCGGCTGGCGGCGCCCCCGCGGCCGGCCCCGACGCTTCCGGACAGCCGCCGGTCCGGCCCGTTATCGCCGCCGCGGCGGCCAAACGCGCCAATGCCTCCGTGATGGGCATGCTCATCGCCCTGGTGGTGAGCATCGCCGCGTTCCTGCCGATCGTCCTCATGAATCCCTCGCCCAAGACCGACGGCTACCACCCGAACATCAACGTCAGCGCCGTAGCGCAGAACGCCGCCGATGTGGCGGGATTCACACCCGTGGCAGCCGATACCGGCGACACATTTCATCCCAACTACGCCCGCTGGGAGTCCGGCGCGGGCAGCGGCGTCCCGGCCTGGGAAGTCGGMTACCTGACGCCCAAGGAGTCCTTCATCGGTTTGGTGCAGACCCGGCAGGCCAACCCCACTTGGCTCCTGCAGCAGACCAAGAACGCGCCGGTGACCGGCACCCGGAACGCGGGCGGCCGGGACTGGGAGCTGCGCGACACCGGCACGGGCGAGAAATCCATGGTGCTGGCGGAACGCGGCACCACCGTCATCCTGTCCGGATCCGCGACGCTGGAGGAGTTCTCCACCCTGGCGGCGGCCGTGGTGAAGTCGCTCGAAAGCAATCCGCCTGCCGGGGCTCCGGCGAGCACCCCGGACGCAACAGATTCCCCCTCGGCCACGGCAACACAGTAAAGTCGGGGGCGTGGCCACCTATCTCACTCCTGCACTTGCCTGGCGCCGACTCCGCGAAGGCAACGAACGTTTCGTCTCCGGCGCATCCTCGCACCCCAACCAGGATGCATCGCGGCGCTCGTCCCTCGTAGAAAACCAGCACCCGTTCGCGGTCATCTTCGGCTGTTCCGACTCGCGCCTCGCGGCAGAGATCATCTTCGACCTCGGCCTGGGCGACGCGTTCGTCGTCCGGACCGCCGGCCAGGTGATTGACGACGCCGTGCTCGGCTCCCTMGAATACAGCGTCAGCGTCCTCGGCGTGCCGCTGATTGTGGTTCTGGGCCACGACCGGTGCGGCGCCGTTACGGCCACCAAAGCTGCCGTGGAGACCGGCCAGATGCCGGTCGGCTTCATGCGCAGCCTGGTCGAGCGCATCACCCCCTCCGTGCTGACCTCGCTCCGTAACAATCAGGAGGACGTCAATGACATGGTGATCGAGAACGTCAAGCAGACCTCACAGCGCCTCGTGGACAGCTCCCGTGTGATTTCGGACGCAGTGGAAGGCGGCCGCGCCGCGGTCATTGGACTCGCGTACAGCCTGGCCGACGGCAAGGCTGACCTCGTGTCCGGGATCGGCGAGCTCTAAGCCCGGCACGTCGGGCTCGGCCCCTTCCGCCGCGGATGCGATTGCGGCGGCCGTTCACGGTTTTCGGTGGGACGCCCACTCCCAATAAGCTAGCCCCATGACTTCCACAGATGAGTTGAACACCGAAGAGTTCCGCATTGAACACGACACGATGGGCGAAGTCCGCGTTCCCGTGAACGCCCTGTACCGCGCACAGACGCAGCGGGCAGTAGAGAACTTCCCGATCTMCGGCAAGACGCTGGAGCGCGCCCACATCGAGGCCCTGGCCCGGGTGAAGAAGGCCGCTGCCCAGGCCAACGCCGAACTGGGGGTGCTCGACGGCGAGCTCGCCCAGGCGATTGCCGACGCCGCCGACCTCGTTGCAGCCGGCAAGTTCGACGGCGACTTCCCGATTGACGTCTTCCAGACCGGGTCCGGCACGTCCTCGAACATGAACACCAACGAGGTCATCGCCGAGCTGGCCTCACGCKCCCTCAAGTCCGCCGGGAGCGACAAAGTTGTCCACCCGAACGACCATGTCAACGCCTCCCAGTCCTCCAACGACGTCTTCCCGACTTCGGTGCACGTGGCCGCCACGTCCGCGCTGATCAATGACCTGATCCCGGCCCTCGGCTACCTGGCAGAGTCGCTGGAGCGCAAGGCCGTGGAGTTCAAGGACGTMGTGAAGTCCGGCCGCACGCACCTCATGKACGCCACCCMGGTCACCCTGGGCCAGGAATTCGGCGGCTACGCCGCCCAGGTCCGCTACGGCATCGAGCGCATCAACGCCTCCCTCCCCCGCGTCGCCGAGGTCCCGCTCGGCGGCACCKCCGTGGGCACCGGCATCAACACCCCCGCCGGATTCCCGGAGCGCGTGATCGAACTGCTGGCAGCCGACACCGGACTGCCCCTGACCGAGGCCCGCGACCACTTCGAAGCCCAGGCCAACCGCGACGGCCTCATCGAGGCGTCGAGCCAGCTGCGCAACATCGCGATCTCCTTCATGAAGATCAACAACGACCTCCGCTGGATGGGTTCCGGCCCCAACACCGGCCTCGGCGAAATCGCCATCCCGGACCTGCAGCCGGGCTCCTCGATCATGCCCGGCAAGGTCAACCCCGTCATCTGCGAGGCGTCCATCATGGTCTGCGCCCAGGTGATCGGCAACGACACCGCCATCGCCTGGTCCGGCACCAACGGCGCCTTCGAACTGAACGTCGGCATCCCGGTCATGGCCGCCAACCTCCTCGAATCCGTGCGACTGCTGGCCAACACCAGCCGTGTCATGGCCGACAAAATGATTGACGGCATCACGGCCAACGTCGAGCGCGCCCGCTTCCTCGCCGAGGCCTCACCGTCGATCGTCACCCCGTTGAACAAGTTCATCGGCTACGAGAACGCCGCCAAGATCGCCAAGAAGGCCGTGGCCGAGGGCCTGACCATCCKCGAAACGGTCGTCTCCATGGGCTTCCTGGAGCGCGGCGAGCTGACCGAAGAGCAGCTGGACACCGCACTGGACGTCATGTCCATGACGCGCCCGCCGCACAAAGCCTAAACAACGCCCGGTGCGCCGCACCGGTCACCACGGCAACCAACTCCGGCGGCCGGCGACTTTCCTGCGAAAGGCGCCGGCTGCCGTCGTGTCCCGGTACGCCGCCAACTTTTGCACTAATTGAAGTTAAGTGCAAAAATGTACTCTATGGGCAAAAGTGTAATTAATGAGGGCGGCCTCCGCKAGCGCAAGCGCGCCGCCACACGGGCGGCAATCACCGCCGTCGCGCGTTCCCTGACCGCCGAACGGGGCCTCAACGGCTACACCGTAGAGGAGGTCTGCGAGCAGGCGGGCATTTCCCGCCGGACGTTCTTCAACTATTTCCCCGCCAAGGAAGATGCAATCCTCGGCCACGTCGACGACGACTTTCCCGAAGAGGTGGTCGAACGCTTCATGGCAGGCGGCGCCGGCTCGCCCGCCGGCAAAATATCGGACTCGCTCCTGGCCGACCTCGTGCGGCTGTCCCTCGACCTCGCCGAACGGATGAGCGGCTCCGAGGAAGAGACCCGCCAGCTGATCGGTGTGATCAAGAAGGAGCCCCAGCTGATGCTCCGGATCATCGGCGCCTCCGAGGAACGCGAGGCCGAGTTCGCCCGGCTGCTCGCGGCCCGGGAAGGCGTCCCGACGGACCACCCCGTGGTGCGCATGGCCGTAGTCCTCTTGGGCAACATCGCCAGGAAGACCAGCGCCGGCTACTTCTCCGAAGGTAACACGCGCACCTACAAGGACATGCTGCTCGAAAACATTGCGGCGGCCCGGACGCTCTTTGCGCTGCCGTTCGACCCCTCTCGGGCCGGGCCGACCCCCTTGAGCATGTCCCGGCCCGACATCCAGCAGTCCAGCACGTCGCAGTCGAATTCTTCGCAGTCCAGTTCTTCGCAGTCCAGTTCGCAGTCCACCCCTTCCGAAGGAGCGCAATGAGCGCCGTCAGCACCAAGCCAGCAGCCGAGCCGCTGCTGCTGACCCAGAAACGCATCTGGATCATCTTCTCCGCCCTCATCGCGGGCATGCTGCTCTCCAGCCTCGACCAGACCATCGTTTCCACCGCCATGCCGACGATCGTCGGCAAGCTCGGCGGCGTGGAGCATCAGGCCTGGATCACCACGGCCTACCTGCTGGCCACCACCATCGTCATGCCGATCTACGGAAAGTTCGGCGACATCCTGGGCCGGCGGAACCTGTTCCTCGTGGCGATCGGGCTCTTCACGGTCGCTTCCGTCGGCTGCGCCTTTGCCTCCGATTTCTGGGGCTTCGTGGTGTTCCGCGCCATCCAGGGCCTGGGCGGCGGCGGCCTCATGATCCTGTCCCAGGCCATCATCGCCGACATCGTTCCGGCCAAGGAACGCGGCAAGTACATGGGCCCGCTGGGCGCCATCTTCGGCCTCTCCGCCGTCGCCGGTCCCCTGTTGGGCGGCTTCTTCGTGGACCACCTGACCTGGGAGTGGGCCTTCTACATCAACATCCCGATCGGCATCGCCGCGTTCACGATTGCCTGGTTCACCCTCACGCTGCCAAACAAGAAGGCCGAGAAGAGGATCGACATCCTGGGCGTGCTGCTGCTCTCCACCGCCACCACGTGCCTGATCTTCTTCACGGATTTCGGCGGCAAGAAGGATGAAGGCTGGGATTCGCCGCTGACGTGGGCCTTCGGCGCCGGGCTGGTACTCGMCGCCACCGCCTTCGTCATGGTGGAGCGCCGGGCCGAGGACCCCATCATTCCGATGAGCCTGTTCAAGAACCGCATCTTCGTGAACTCCACGGCCATTGGCTTCACCCTCGGGCTGGGCATGTTCGCGGCGATCGCTTTCGTTCCCACCTTCCTGCAGATGTCCTCCGGGACCTCCGCCGCGGAATCCGGGCTGCTGATGCTGCCCATGATKGTGGGGCTCATGGGCATGGCCATCTTCTCCGGCATCCGGATCTCCAAGACCGGCAAGTACAAGATGTTCCCGATCCTCGGGGCGGCCCTGACCATCGCCGCAATGCTGTGGCTGACCACGCTCACGGCCGCCACCCCCATCTGGGTCATCTGTGTGCAGCTGTTGATCTTCGGCGCCGGCCTGGGCTCGATCATGCAGGTGATTGTCCTGGTGGTACAGAACTCCGTGCCGGCGGACCAGATCGGCACGGCGACCAGCACCAACAACTACTTCCGCGAGGTCGGCGCATCCCTGGGCGTCGCCGTGTTCGGTTCCATCTTCACCACCCGGCTCGCCGAAGCCCTGACCAATGCCTTCACCGGCGCCGGGGCGTCCGCCGAGCAGGCGTCGCAGTCCACCCGGACGATGGACCCGCAGACCCTCAGCCAGCTCCCGGCGCAGCTCAAGGACGCGATCGTCAACGCCTACGCGGATTCGCTCGCGCCCGTCTTCTGGTACCTGCTCCCGTTCCTGGGCATCGCCCTGATCCTGGCTATTACCCTCAAGCAGATTCCGCTCTCGGACACCGCCGGAATGGTGGCCCGCGGAGAGGCCGTCGGCGGCGAGGAAGCCGAGCGGCTCGAGGCGGAACGGGCGGMGGCTGCCAGGAACGACGACGAGCTCACGCGCCAGCGCGGCTGATCTTCCGGACTCCGTTCCCGAAGCCGGGCCGCATCCGCCGGTGCCAACCAGGGGCGCCGCAATCTTTGGGGGTTGCGGCGCCCCTGCTGCATGCCATGCGCGTCAGTACTGGCAGCCCGGCCCGGGTCAGCACCGGTAGTGGACGTCGCCGGCGGGGCCGCTGGCCCGGCGGATCGTTTCCAGGTGTCCGGCCATGAGGTCCGGGAAGTCCTTCGGCAGGAACCAGCCGACGTCGAGGGATTCGTCGTCGTTGACCCGGGCCTCGCCCGAGACAAAGCGGCAGCGGAACACCAGGGTCAGGAAATGGCACACGTCGCCGTTGGGATACCGGGTCGGGCCCACGGCATCAACAGAAACCAGCCGCTMCACAACGGCAACCACACCCGTCTCCTCGAGGATTTCCCGCAGCAGGCCCGGCGCTGGTTCCTCGCCCGGTTCCAGGATCCCGCTGATCAGTCCCCACTGCCCGTTGTCGGCCCGACGGCCGAGCAGGACCCTGCCGTCGTCGTCGAACACCACTCCCCTGACTCCGGGCAGCCAGRGGGCCTCGTGCCCGATCTTCTCGCGCAGCCTCACGATGAACTCCGGGGTCGCCATGCCGCGCGCCTACGTGGCGGGGATCAGCAGCATGGCTGCTGCCGTTCCGGCGAGCATGAACGGTCCGAAGGGAATGGCCKATTGCAGAGTCCCGCGGCGTGCGACGAGCAATCCGAGGCTCCACAGGCCGCCGAAGATGAACGCGGCAAAGGTCCCMGCAAAGACGTGCCCCCAGCCAAGGAATCCCAGGTACATTCCCAGGACGCMTGCAAGCTTCACGTCGCCGAATCCCATGCCCGGCGGATACACCGCGTGCAGGACGAAATAGAACAGCCACAGGGAGGCCCCGCCGGCGAGGACACGCAGCCCCGGCACGCCTAACAGCCCGGAATCCGGTGTGCCGGCAACATCCTGCMCGGCGGGAAGAAGCTGGCTGGCGGCCGCGCCCAGCAGGAGAAGTCCGGCGATGGCATAAGAGGGAAAAACGATCCGGTCCGGCAACAGGTGGTGCCGGACATCGATCACGGTGAGCCGGACGGCCATCACGAAAAAATAGGCGCACGCGGCCAGGGCCAGCCAGAAGGCCAGCGGGTTGGCGGCGCCCAGGTTGCCGAGTCGTTCGATCACTCTCGGATGCTACTGGATATTCGTCCGGCCCGCCGGTCCCCGCGCGTAAACTGTGGATATGGCCGCATGGGACAGCAGGAACCGGCGCGGGCCGCTCGTGCCCCGAGGCCCGGCGGACCAGGCTGCAGCCTTCCGGCACCTGTGCCGATCCTCGCCATGGAAGTGGCAGTCGCTGAGGTTCGAGTACGTGGACCGGCCTACGGCGGCTGCCGCGGGCTCCGCGACAGCCGCCGTCCCCGACGACCTCGTCCGGGCGTGGCTGCGCCGGCCCGGCGCCCTGCGGCTGGAAACCGTCGACGGACTGGTGATCGCCAGCACCACCGGCATCAATGATTCACGCGGCGGCTTCTACGTCAGTTCGACGCGGAAGACCTGGCTCCTGCCGCCGCATCTGGTCACGCCGGTGTACGACGACGACGGGCTGGTGCGTCGCCGCCCGGAGGCGGCCTACGGCGAACCGTCCTTCGGGAACGGCCGCTTCGCCGCAGTCCTGGACCCGGTGGAGCTCGCGGGGAATTCCCCCGTCCCGCTGGAGTTCCCGAACCTCAACGCTTTGGCGCTTGGTCCCGTCACGGAGGTCGACCACGAGGGCCGGCCTGCCCTCGAAACCACGGTCAGTCCGAACCCCTCGTACCGCCCGGCCGAACCTGCAACCCCGATCTGCCGCCCGGGACGCACGCTGTTACGGGTCGACGCCGGCACCGGCGTCTGCGTTGCAAGCCGCTGGCTKGACGCACCGGAAACCGGCGACGAGCCGGCCTACGGGCACTGGCTCAGGATCCTGGGCGTGGACGAATACATGCTCGATGACCTGTTCCTCGCCGAATCCATGAACCTCACGGACGTCCGCCGCCACATCAGCTGGGACGTGCCGGCCGAGTAGCCTTGCCGGTGCCGCGGCATGACTGGCGTCCCCGGCCCGGTACCGTTAGGCTTCCTGCGATGACTTCGCCCGCCGACTACTGGCCCCCGTTCGGACTGACCCTGACCACGCCCCGCCTGACATTGCGCCCCGTCCGGGACGAGGACATTCCGGCCGCTATCGGCGCCGCCCTCAGCGGCGTGCACGAGCCGGGCCGGAGCCCCTTCACTACCCCGTGGACCGACGCCCCGCGCCACGAGCTCGGGACAAACATGGCGCAGTGGTACTGGCAGTGCCGCAGCAGCATGATGCCCGGGGACTGGACCCTCCTGCTCGGCATCTGGCACGACGGCGACTTCATCGGCTGCCAGGACGTCGCGGCCAAGGACTTCACCACCCTGAAGACCGTCAGCACGGGATCCTGGCTCCGCCAAAGCGCCCAGGGCCGCGGCCTCGGCACCGAAATGCGTGCCGCCGTAGCGCTTTATGCCTTCGACTACCTCGGCGCCGACTTCGCAGAATCCGAAGCCGCCGTCTGGAACGAGGCGTCCCTCGGCGTCTCGCGCTCCCTCGGCTACGAACTCAACGGCGTCACCCGCGCCGTCTGGGGTGGCAAGCCCCAGGAAGTCCAAAAGGTCCGACTGACCCCGGCCACCTTCAGACGCCCCGACTGGACCCCCCAAGTAAAGGGCCACGAAGCCACCGCAAAGTACCTGGGTATCCAGCAATAGCAGCAACAGTCAGCGGCGGGCCCACGGCGTCCCGCCGTCGCTGGGTTGCCGTGGTTGGGTTCGCAGGGCAGCGGCATCCCGCCGTCGCTTAGACACCTCCCGTCGCTGCGCTGCGGTCGCTGGGCGAACTTCGCTTCGCTTTGGTCGGCGATGCGCTCCTTAGCGGGACACCGCGGCCCGGCTAAGTCGAGGCGCTCACCAGCCGGGACGCGGACGATCGTAAGTTGGGACGCTCGCCAGCCGGGACGCGGTCTTTCGTAAAGGAGCGCATCGCGACGCATCGGACCCCGGAGGTCGCTCAGCGACCGCAGGGGTCCCCATGCGTCGTGTCTAAGCGACGGCGAAAGGCCGCGTTCCGGCGAAGGCGACCACGGCAGACTTGGCCACAGCGAAGGGCCGCGGCCCGGCGAACCGGACCACGGCCCCACACCGGGACGGGCCTAGATCTCCGCCCCCTCGAGCAGATCGGTCACCAGGGCAGCGATCGGCGAGCGCTCTGAGCGGGTGAGGGTGACGTGGCCGAACAGCGGGTGGCCCTTCAGCGTCTCGACCACCGCGGCTACGCCGTCGTGCCGTCCGACCCGCAGGTTGTCGCGCTGGGCGACGTCGTGGGTCAGGACGATCTTCGAGTTCTGGCCGATCCGGCTCATGACCGTCAGGAGCACATTTTTTTCCAGGGACTGCGCCTCGTCGACGATCACGAACGCGTCATGCAGCGAGCGGCCGCGGATGTGCGTCAGCGGCATGACCTCGAGCATGCCCCGGTCCATTACTTCCTCGACGACTTCCTGGCTGACCAGGGCGCCCAGCGTGTCAAAGACGGCCTGCGCCCACGGGTTCATCTTTTCCGCCTCGGATCCGGGCAGGTAGCCCAGTTCCTGGCCGCCCACGGCGTACAGGGGACGGAAGACGATCACCTTGCGGTGTTCCCGGCGCTCCAGGACGGCTTCGAGACCKGCGCACAGGGCCAGCGCGGACTTGCCGGTGCCGGCGCGGCCGCCGAGGGAGACTATGCCGACGGAYGGGTCCATCAGKAGGTCGATCGCGAGCCGCTGCTCTGCCGAGCGGCCGTGGAGGCCGAAGACGTMGCGGTCACCCTTGACGAGCCGGACCTGCTTGTCCGCCCCGACCCGGCCGAGGGCCKAGCCGCGGCTGGAGAGCAGGACAAGCCCGGTGTTGGTCGGCATTTCGGCCGCGGCCGGGATGAAGACCGGCTCGTGCCCGTAGAGGGTGGCGACCTCGTCTTCGCCCGCGTCGATCTCGGCGACGCCGGTCCAGCCGGAGTCCTTGACGAGTTCATTGCGGTATTCGTCGGCCATCAGCCCCATGGCCGAGGCTTTGACGCGCATCGGCAGGTCCTTGGACACCACCGTCACGTCGCGGCCTTCGTTGGCCAGGTTCTTTGCCACCGCGAGGATGCGGCTGTCATTGTCCGCCCCGCGGAAGCCGGCCGGCAGCACCTCTGCGGAGATATGGTTCAGCTCCACCATGAGCGTGCCGCCGTCGCGGCCCAGCGGGATGGKAYGGTCCAGGCCGCCGTGCTCGAGCCGCAGGTCATCCAGCAGCCGGAGCGCCTTGCGTGCAAAGTACCCCAGTTCAGGGTCGTGGCGCTTTCCTTCGAGTTCGGTGATGACGACGATCGGCAGGATGACCTCGTGCTCGGCGAAGCGCAGGAGGGMCCGMGGATCGGAGAGCAGCACGGAGGTGTCGATCACGAAACTGCGGGCCGTGCCCCGGATTCCTGTTCCTTCCCCGGAAACAGCAAGACCGGCCGCGGCGGAATCCGCTGCACCGGTCTTTGAGGTGGCTCGCTTGGCGCGAGAGGTAGCTTTCTGTCCCTGGTCGGAAATGACATCGGGCAGTTGCTCAGAAATAGCCACATCGACTCCAGCCCCGGGGCAATGCCCGGATTTGTTATTGGTGAGGCGGCTCGGCCTGAAGGCCGCGCGCGGCCTCCCATACACCCGGTGCKAACTTCCGCTCCATGTACTGGCCTCCCCGATCGGCCGGCGAATTGCCCGCCGATGGGATAAACGTACGTCTCCGGGGGTGGGTTTGTCCGCCAATTTGTCGGCGATTCTTGTTKCCGGTTTGTGAACTCCGCGTGAACGGTTCAGGCGCCGAAGCGGCGCTGCCTGCCGGCGTAATCGCGCAGGGCGCGCAGGAAGTMGACCTTGCGGAACGCCGGCCACAAGGCCTCGCAGAAGTAGAACTCACTGTAGGCGCTTTGCCACATGAGGAACCCGGAAAGCCGCTGCTCCCCGGAGGTCCGGATCACGAGGTCCGGATCCGGCTGGCCCCTTGTGTAGAGGAACCGCGAGATGTCATCGACGGTGAGTTCATCGGCCAGTTTTCCGATGTCCGCACCCCGGCTGACGGCGTCGTGCAGCAGCTCCCGGACGGCGTCGACGATCTCCCGCCGTCCGCCATAGCCGACGGCGACATTGACGTGCAGCTTTTCGTGCGCCGGAGTGCGGGCCGTGAGATTGTTCAGCCGTTCGGCCAGGTAGTCCGGC